>JAICPS010000006.1 GCA_025929715.1 Anaerolineae bacterium
CCAGGATGTACCATCACCCAGCCAGCTGTAGCCGCTTTGCCATTCGGCGCCTTCTTCCCACAACTGCCATTCGCTGCTGCCGTTCCAGAGGTAACCGCCATTCCAAAGATATCCGCCGTTCCACAGGTAGCCACCATTCCACAGATAGCCACCGTTCCAAAGATAGCCGCCATTCCAGAGGTAGTCGTCGCTTTCGGGAACATCGTTTCCCTGCTGCTCTACGATGACGAAATTGCCATCGCGATAGACGACAGGGCCGACATATTTCTCACCCGGGACCATATCCCCGTTGGCCTCGCCCATATGGTCGCCCCAGATGGCGCCTGGTATCCACAAGCGGCCGGCGCCCTGCTGGAAAATACTCCAGGTCAGCGCGTTGTCTTCATAAACGGCGGGGTGTGCTGAAGCCATTACAGTATATTTGACGCGGTCAGGCGTGAGGTCCGGTTGCGCCTGCAGCAATAACGCCACGGCGCCTGAAGTGATGGCAGTCGCCGTCGAAGTGCCCGCGGCCTCATAGTAACTTCCCTGAATACGTGATTCGCGATGGTTTTTGGCCCAAAAGCTACTGGGATCCATCACCGAGACGATGTGCGCGCCTGGCGCGATTAGATCGGGCTTGATGAAGCCCGTTTCCGTGGGCCCGGCGCTGCTAAAGGGTGGAACGAAGTCATCGCTCTCGTCTGCGGGCGTATAGTTATCGGTGAATGCGCCGACCGATATGACAAAAGGATCGTTACCCGGCGCGGCGATGGACAGCGGGTCGGGTCCAGCATTGCCCGCGGCGGCGACGACGACGACCCCTGCTTCCCACAATTCTTCTACGGCCTGATTTACCGGATCGGCCCAGTAAGGGCCGCCGATGGCGCCGACTAGAGAAAGGTTCACGACGCGAATATTGTAGGCATCTCTATTGGCCAGGACCCAGTCGAGTCCCTCGACCACGTCGGCGTAGCTGCCCTTTCCTTCGGCGTCCAGAACCCGGACGTCGACGAATTGCACGCCAGGCGCCACGCCCATATAGCCCTCGCCGTCGTTGTCGTCGTTGCCGATGATACCGGCGATAAAGGTGCCGTGACCGTTGGGATCCTCGTGCGGCCGCGCCGGACCGTCGAGCGCGTCGTAGCGTGTCAGCACACGGTCGCGCGACCAATTGAAGTGGCGCGAAATGCCGCTATCGACGACCGCAACCGTAATTCCCTCGCCCGTGATGCCGTTGGCCAGCGCTTGGTCGGCGCCAATGACTTCAGGGAAATCTACGGACAAGTCCTTCGGCCCGCGGCTGCCACTCCCGCGTCCAGCAGCGTCCATAGTATGATCCACATAAACCGCTACAATTCGACTGTCTTCCCGCAGTGAGGCGAGAGCGCCACGAGGCATTTCTGCTGAGACACTATTGATAATGCCTAACGTTTCATCTACCCGGCCGCCATATGCGTAGACGGCAGCGGCGGCGGTCTCTACATTGTCTGCCTGCACGATGACTTCCGACCACTGGGAGGCATTAGCGGAGGCGAAAAGCACGAGTAGCAGCAAGAAACTCGCTACTATGACGAGGTTCCGACGTTTCATTGCCAGCTCCTTCTTTCTTCATCCAGTACGGTGTTAACTTCCAGCTTTCAGTATTGACCACGGACGGTGGCGCTTCAATAGGAAATTAGGGGTGAAAAGGAGGGGGAGTGGGGATTGGAGACTGGAGACTGGAAATTGGCGATTGTGTTAAGAACGCTTACCGTTGTCGTCTTGCTGCCGGCGCTGCAAGAGGCGAGAGGCGAGGGTACCCTGGGCATCCGGCTGTCTGGGCGCTGCGACCGGTGGCGTACTCGCCGTAGTTTCAGGCGGCTTCTTCTCTTCGGGCGGTGCAGGCTTGGCGTTAGCGGGCGTTTCGGGGGGCGCCGGGCGGCTGGCGCCCCGCTCGGCGACACGCCCCTTGGCGGCAAATAGACGCTCGACCTGTTGCGAGCGTTCTGCAAGTTGCGACTGTGGTAGAACGCCCCTGGTAACGGCTGCCCAGGCCCGGCGCACGTCGTAGCGCGTGATAGTGAGGCGGCGCGCAGCGATATCCACGGGCAGTAGTAGGACCGCCAGCAGGGTGAGCCAGGGCCAGACGGGGCGCGTGCTCGATTCAGAGGGCAGGTCGTGCACGAACGCCGCTGCAGGATCGGCGCCTATCTCGCGCCCTCCCGTCAGCTCGCCAATCGCTTGTAGCAACGCTTCGTTGCTCTGTAGCTGTCTATACTCGGGCGAATAGCCCAGCACCCAACCGCTCGTCTGGGCGACGGTGGTTCCACCTTCGGTCTCGGGTCCGTCTGCATCGGGCGCGTCCGGGTCGCGTGCGCCAGATAGACCGAGCATGTAGGCGCCTTCGCGGCCGGGCCGGAAAGAGCCCTGGTAACGGCCGGGGGCTATCTGCTGCAAGGTTATCTCGGTTACGCGGCCGTCGGGGCCGACGACGTTTGCCGTCATTTGCAGATCGTCGAGGTACGCACCCTCAGGTCCGCGCGCATCCACCGTGACCTGCGCCTCTTCACCGTTCAGTGCGACCACCGTTTCCACGTTGTTTTCGGCGCCCTGCCTGATCGTCCAGCGCACGGCCTGGGCCCAAAAGGCGGCAAAGCCGTTCCAGGGCACCCAGTCGGCTGCCCAGCGTCCGGTGGCGTCAGAAGTCCAGGCCACGGCGCGCCCCAGCCCATATTGCCAGGAAGCCAGCAGAGGATCGCCCAGGTGGGTTTCTAGAATCACCTGCGCTGCGGCTTTAGGGCTGGCGCCGACGTAGCCATATAACGGCGGCGTCTGACGGATGCCGGTCAGAATAGGGCTGGGAGCGACTAGAGTAGGAAAGAATCGTTCTTCGACGAGATAGGTGCGCTGGATCGAAGTCGTTTCCTGGGTGAAAATCTGTGGCAAATTTGCGGCTTCTAACGTCAGATGAAAGCGACCTTCGCCCAGCTCCGCCATGCGCTGCAGCCAGGGCACGTCTTTGCCGGCGCCGATGGCCACCATCGAGACGGTGACGCCCTGAGCCACCAGACCTTCGATTATTTGGGGCACGCCCTCCTGCTCGTTGGAATCGTTTCCGTCGGCCAGGATGATGATATGTTTTACCTGGTTGCTGCTTTGCGCCACGGCCTGCGCTGCGGCTTCGAGACCTGTGCGCACGTTGATGCCGCCGCCGCCCGCCCCAATCTGTCGAATGGCTTCAATGATCGACTCCCTGTCGCTCGCCGGGGCAGGCCCGATAACGTTGCTGGGCACGGTATCCACGGGAATGACGGTTATTTCGTCAAAATCATTCAACAGCTCGACGACGCGAACGGCCGCTTCGTCGGCAAGCTGGATTTTGGTCAGTCCACCTTCCTCGATGGCCATGCTGCCGGAGCGGTCAATGACGATGGCGATACTGACCGAGGGAAAGCGATCCTGATCCTTGATCTGCATGTCGACGGGCAAAGCCTCTTCCAGAGGTGTACGGAAGTAGCCGCCCATCCCGTAGCTCTGTGGGCCACCCACGACCACCAATCCGCCGCCCAGGTCGCGCACGTAGCTCTGCAGAGCGCTCATTTTGCGCGGGTGTACGTCGCGCGCGTTGACGTTTACCAGCATGATGCTGGCGTAGTTGCTGAGTTGTGGCAGAGCGCCGGGCAATTCGGCCGGGGTGACGCGTTCTACGGGCAACCCGGCCCCTTCTAACGCCGACTGTAGTTGTGCTGCTTCATCCGGTACGGCAGTTGCGTCCGGCTCGTTTACACCGGAGGCGTTGGCCACAAGGAGGATGCGAGGCGGGCCCACAATCTCGGTAAAAGCTGCCAGGCGGTTGTTCTGGAAATAGTCATCCTCAGCGGGCGCCAGCTCCACCGTGAAGCGCGCAAACTCCTGTTCTGAAGCCTGAAGTGGTATCGAAAAGTTGTTGCTTCCCGCCTGTAGACGAACCTCGGCCTCGTGGACGATGCTGCCGCTGCCCAGCACGCGCAGCGTGGCCGCCATGTTGGCCGTGCTGATGACGGTCACGTCTACACTGAAGTTCTCGCCACGTATGACCCTCGTCGGCGCGCTCACATCTTCGATCCAGGCTTCAACGGGCGCAGCGTCATCGCCGCGCGTCAACGGTACATAATCAATTTGAACGCCGGCCGTCTGCGCCAGGCGAGCCGTGTCTAGCGCCTGTCCTACAGTATTGGCGCCATCGCTGAGAATGACCATCCGGCGTGCGCTGCCGGCCGGAAACAGCGCCATACCCAGGCGGATCGCTTCGGGCAGGTTCGTCTGCAAACCTGGAGGAACCGACACGACCGGCGCCAGCTCGGCAAGACCACTCATGGGCCGGTCGACGAACGCTTCGGCGCCAAAGACGACAACCGCGGCCCGATCATCCGGCCCCATTCCATCTATGGCCTGGCGCACGTAGGCCTCTGCCTCGCCGCGCTGTTGGGGTGTGATGGAGTCGGAGGCATCCAGTAGGAAGACGACGGCCAACTCGTCGGCAGCGCGCACAACCTGGACTCCGGCAAGGCTGAAGATGAGCAGGGCGACAATCAGTAGGCGCAGCAGGACGCTGATCCACTGGCGCGCGCGCCCGCGCAACGCGAAGTGCGGGCGTCCGAGCCAGAAGAAATAGGGTAAACTCAGCAGTAGAATGAGGGCCAGCGGGGTAGAGAAGTGCATACTTACAGAGAGTGTGCTTATCCCAATATATCCCAAATCACGAGTTGGGATATATTTGCGATAAACTACTTCAGGATGTAATGGGTGCCTTTCTTGGAACCGATTTTGAGCAGCATGTCGCGGTCCACCAGATCTTTGAGATCCAGGCGCAGTGTTTCGGTTGTTACGTCGGGACAAAGGCGCTGGTATTCGCGATTCGTGATACTGCCATATTCTTGTACGTAGGCCAGCGCCCGCGCCTGGCGCTCGTTCATATTGCGCCCCTGCGGCGCTTTCATCGCCCTCCCGTCTGCGCGCTCCTGTGCCTTTTGTAAAGTCACGCTAAAGGCGTAGGACGTAGCACGGAAACCAGGCGGAGGATGGCCGGCCTGCACCATCTCCTCAATCATGCGATCGATACCAAGGCCCAGCTCTTCGATATAGCCCCACTGGTACAAACCGTTGACAATGCGCGGGTTGCGCGAGAAATGCTCCTCTACCAAATTGTCCAGGGTGATATAACCGGGAAGAGCACCGGGACTGATGATCTCCATGCGATCGCTATACATGCGAATTTCAATGCGCCGTCCTCGAATCCGGTAATCGCGATGCGCCACGGCGTTAATCAGGGCTTCTCGCACGGCGAAACGCGGATATTCTGTCAGCTCCTCCCGTTCCAGCGCGCTGACTGTAGCGCCCACGCGCATCTCCTCCCACACAATGTTCCAGGCTCGCTCCACCATGCGCGCCAGCGGCCCAGCTAACTCGTCGCGACGGCCATAGACAGCATTTCCGTCTTCAGTCGTCGGTTGCGCGCCCGGGAATCTAACGAAAACAATGCCGCTTTGCGGCAGGAAAGCCTGAGGACGTTTCCCAAACAACAGGATCCCGGCTACCGTGGGCTGACCCTCTCGGTCAGTTGCTCCAATCTCGAACAGTAGCTCAGTAAGCGAGCCGAGGCGCGGGGCGCCGCGCAGCTCCCGCTTATCAAGGTATTCCTGGATGATGTCGCGGTCCAGATCGTCACGGGTGGCGCTGGCAACGATCTCCTCTTCGAAGTCTCCCGCCGTCTTAATATTGGCTAACTGGCGTATCTCCTCGCCGCTGAGGCTGCGGTTTTCGTCGCCGCTGCGTATCAGGACGCGCCCATCGTGCAGGCTATGTAGATCCAAGCTACGCGGCACGCGTATGCCCACCAGCGTCTGCTGGCCCGCTTCGATAGTCTGCCACTCGCCTTCCACCGGCGGATCGCACAAAGCAGCTGCCTCGCGCAAGGCTGCGTCGACCTCTTCTTCCCAGACAGCTTCGACGAGCTGTCCACTTTGATCCACGCCGAGAACAACCAGCCCGCCGCCGGCATTGGCCAGCGCCACGAGATTTTCGGCCAGCGCCTCGGGATCGGCCTCTGGCACGAAAGCCAACTGTTGTCCGGGCTTCCGGATTTTTAGAGGCAACATCAGTTCACTTACCTTAACGAAAACTGGAATGTCTTCATTATGGCAAGTATAACAGAAATTGGTCTGGAGTATTAACCAGGAGGACTGAGGGCTGGAGACGGGAATTGCGCAAAATAAAAGCGGCCTGGTGATTTGTACCAGGCCGCTTCTATTTTGCGCAGCAGTGTTACTTTAGGAACCGTTACGGAACGTTTCTACAACGCTGTTGGCCTCGCCGTATTGGTTTGACACGTAGGCGTCGGCCGCGTCGTCGTTCTGCCATGTGTCGCCGTCGACGAGATAACGGAACTGGACTTCACGACCCACAGGCAGTCGCAGCGTGGTCTTGAACGGGCCAGACTTCAACTGGTCCATGGGAATGGGAGTCCAGCCGTTGCTTTCGATCACCAGAGCCACGGAATCGGCTTCCTGCGGTTCGACACGAAAGGTTACTTCGCACTCGTCTACTGTCTTAAAAAAGCGCTTCTTCAGCATATTTTTGCAAGCCTCCATTGGCATGGGGCCGATGATGCCAGGACACCGGCCTCAGCACGCTATCGTCGATTAACAATTTTCAACAGAAAGGGGTGAAACCCCGCGGTTAGCGGAAAAGCGGCAAACCGGAACGAGAGTACCAGAAAAGGTGAACAGCTGTCAAGAGAAGCGCGCTGTTTTCATAGAAAACGCATAAATGGACGGATTTTGCGCTGTGCAAGTTGAACGAACGGAGGCAGACAAAGATGAGTCAGGGATAAGACGGCGCTTCCTCGACGACATCGTAGGCGCCGTTTGCATCGCGTTCATCAGGGGGCAAACAGACGACGGAGAAGACATTGACCAACGCCTGCACGCGGTGCAAGACACGCACAAACCGGCGTGGCGTGGCGACTTCCATGTTCAGAATTACGGTAGCCTGTCCACCATTGGTCTCGGCGTGCACCAGGGGCAGATTAATCTGTTCGCTCTGGATGAGATGCGTAATTTCAAAGAGCAGCCCCGGCCGATCGTACACTTCCACTTTGACCGTAAACAAGCGGACTTCGCAATCTTCTTCCGTACCCCAATCGAGCTTGAGGGTGCGGTCTGCGAGCGGGTCCAGGGGTATGCGAGCACAGCCTTCCTTGTGGACGGTGATGCTACCATCGCTGCGCGCAAAACCGAGAATAATATCGTCGGGTAGCGGCTGGCAAGAACGACAAAGGCGCAGGGGTCGCGCGCCGGCATTATTGATAATCAGCCTTTCGCCGTTTTCGGTATATACGACGCTACCAATCGTGCGGCTGGGACGCTCATCCCAGGTGTCTTGCAGCACACGGGTAGCCACAACTGTGGGCAATAGCTCGGCGCGGCCCAGGGCGTGATAGAGTTCGCTTGCCTTCTCGAATTCAAGCAATTGGGCAACCCTTTCATGGGGATACTCGGGCACTCCCAGCACCCAAAGTTCGTTTTCCAGCAAACGCATGCCTTCAGTGATCGCGGATTCTTCGGATAGGCGTCGAAACCAGCGCCGTACGTGGGCCCGCGCGCGGCTGGTGGTCAGAAATCCCAGGTCTTCGTCCAACCAGATGCGCTGGGGCGCCTCGCCGCGTTTAATAATGTGCACGCGGTCGCCGCTCTGCAACGGTTGATTGAGCGGGGCCGGCTGGTCATTGACCAGCGCGACGCGACACTCGTCGCCAACCTCAGAGTGGATCATATAGGCGAAGTCTAGCGGTGTGGCTCCTTGCGGAAGTTCCTTTATATCGCCGGCCGGCGTGTAGACAGTAATTTGATCGCGAAAGACGTCCTGAACGACGCTCTGGACGCCGAGCCTGGGATCCTGCGGCTCCAGGTTAATTGTTTCGTCGATATTGGCGACCAAGGCATCGACGCGCTCGGCAATCTCGCGCGACCACAGGGGCATGCCGAGCCGCACCCAACGAGCCATGACGCCAATTTCGGAGAGGACGTCCATGGCGACGGTGCGGAAACGAACCTTCATACGTTGCCCGTTGCTGCGCACTACGGTCGTGTGTAGCGCGCGATAGAGATTGTCACGAGGGGTGGCGATATAGTCGTCGAACGTGCGCGGCACAGGGCGCCACATCTGGTGCAGCTCGCCTAATGCCAGATAACAGGCAGGAATTTCCTTTAAGACCACTACCAAACGGAGTATGGAATCAACTTTGAATCGACTTCCGTGGCGCCCGTTAGCGCGGGACGACTGGTAAATCGAGTAGATATTTTCAGGACACAACTTTATTTCTACGACCTGGATATCTGCGGCCGTCAGCCGTTCGGCGATCTGGTGGCTTACAAGGGAAAACGCATGCTGGTGCTGGTGCCGCGATTGTTCCAGCCGGTAGCGAATGGCCTGGTAGGCGGCAGGATCTATCACTTCCAGAGAGAGCGCCTCAAGGTCGTTCTTGACGGTCCACATACCAAGCCGGTTGGCCAGCGGCGCGTAAACGGCGAGTGTCTCATCGGCCTTGCGCTGCTGCGTCGCGGGCGACGTGGCCTTGATCGTGCGCATGTTGTGTAGGCGATCAAAAATCTTGATGATTCCCACGCGCACATCGTCGGTCATGACGGCGAACAGCTTGGCTAGGGTCGCATCACGCACTTCTTCTCGGGACAATGTGTGCATGGCCGCGTCATCTGCTACCGCTTCAAATTTAGTCAGGCCATCGACAAGGCGGCCGACTTCCTGCCCGAAGCGGTCGGTTATTTCGGCGACGGACACGCGCGTGTCTTCGACGACGTCGTGAAGCAGGGCGGCAACCAGAGCCGGCGCGTCCATTTGATATTGTGCCAGGTAGTAGGCAATGGTTAGCGGGTGGGTAAAAAAGGGCTCTCCCGATCTACGAAGTTCGTCACCATGCTCGAGGCGCGCGAGTTCGAAGGCCTCGCGAACGTTTTGACGATCTTTGGGGCTGAGGTAAGCATTGATCTGATCGAAAAATGCAGCGCCATCAGGCGCAATGTAATCCTTCATCACGGAGTGTGGAACTTACTCGCTCCCTACGGCGACCTCTGCCCGATTCTTGAAGTCCATGAAGCGATAGCCGACACCGCGCTCCGTCAGAATATACTGAGGATCTGAAGGATCCTGCTCTATTTTCTTGCGTAGATAATTGATGTACAGCCGCAAGTAGTGAGTCTCATCACGGTACTCGTAGCCCCAAACCTTTGCCAAAAGGGTTTCGTGCGGCACGACCCAACCGGCATTTTGAATGAGGTGGTTTAACAAGCGATACTCGGTCGGTCGCAGGTCGATACGCTCGCCCTCGACGATAACCTGGTGGCGATTGAAGTCCACCGACAGGCGCTCGTCAATTTTGAGAATGGTGCGCGGTGGCGGGGCGGGCCACTCGGCGCGTCGCATGACGGCGTTCACGCGGCTATTTAGCTCTCGAGGACTGAATGGCTTTGTGATATAGTCGTCGGCGCCTAGCTCCAGGCCCTGGATTCTATCTTCTTCGTCGGCTTTCACCGTAAGCAGAATGACCGGTACGGTGGAGATTTCGCGCAACATGCGCAGCGTCTCAAATCCATCCATTTCCGGCATCATTACGTCCATGATCACGAGATCTGGCAGGTGTTGGCGCACCTGCTCCAGCGCCTGGATACCGTTTTTCGCCTCCACGACCTGATAACCTTCCAGCTCCAGATTCATGCGGATGAATCGGATCATGCGCGGCTCGTCGTCAACCACGAGAATGAGACGCGATTTGGGTGTCTGCAACGACGAAGGAACTTTTTCTACCATACTTTAACTTCCCATTATTCCCGGACAAATCCGATGACGTCTTCTACCTCGGCGGACGGCAAGACCTGCACGAAATTGATACGATGCCAGGGGATGATGACGCGCGAGACATCTTCCTCAAGGAATTTCAGTTCTTTGCCATCGCGCATACGCGGGTTACTCAACAAAACAATCTGGTCTTGTGAATTGGGTAGTTCTTCCAATTCGCAGAGGATCGGTTCTTCATTTGCTACGTGAACGATGACAGTAATGGTCATAGTGTCCTCGTATCTGGCTGATGCTAACAGAAGATGGTTAGATGATTATAAGCAGTGAGTTCAAAACAGGCACCCCGCGCGGCGAAATTGTACTTCGTCTGGCCGATTTACAACATCGGCGTGCAGTTGCCGGACGTCAATCCAAAAAGATGTGCACGAGGAGATCTCCAAAGCGGATTTCGTCGCCACTGCGGAGAGGATAAGGTAGCTCGGGAGGGAGCCGGTAGTTATTGAGCAAGGTGCCATTGGTGCTGCTCATGTCGACGATCAAGACGCCTTCGTCGGAGAGGTCGATGCTGGCGTGTAGGCGGGAGACGCCATACTCGGCGCCACCGTCGGCGGTTAGATCGAGTTCCGGATAGAGAGAGGCGGTAGGGTCGGCGCGGCCGATGCGGATTGTGTCGTCCAGAGTCAACTTAATATGCCTGCCGCTGATCGGAATGACGAACGTAATGAGCTCCGCTTTGGTAACCGGGTTCACATCCTGACCTATCAGCACGGGCCTGCCGGATACGCGCGAGAGACTGGTGAAAGGATGCAGTGTCCCGTCAGAAGTCTCCTCGTCCTCGAGTAAGGACGCTCCACACTCCTCACAGTAAAGGGTGCCAGACAGGAGTTCGTAGCCGCAGGCAGTGCACTTAATCATTCTTTTCAAGATTTACGGCTGTCGTTAACAGAGAACGCGTTCCATATTTTAGCCGCTTTCTCCCCTCCAGCGAAAGGGTACCCATCAGGATCAGGCGTTGCTTTTCCATTTCAGCCTGTTCTGCCAGGTCCTGGTGTCCGGCTTCCAGAAGGCGTGTGGTCAGCACTTCCATCCGCTTCGTCGCTTTTTCCGTATCTCCATGTTCAAAATCCTGCCAGGCCTTCTCGTTCATGCGGTGCAGGTTCAGCATCTGCACTGCTCTAACGACGGCGGGAGGCGGAATAGCGCCTGTGTCGTTATCGACCACCATCACCCGCTCTTCATAAAGAAACGTTCGCTCGTGAAGTTGCGCCGCCGGAATATCCACCGTGAAATTCAGTGGCAGCGCCAATTCTATGCCGGACCGCAATGGTGGAACGGCAAGTTCGAGTAGCAAGGAAAGGGGCGCGCGCGCTTCCACCGCGCCGAGCTGTATGGGTAGGGAGCTGCAATCCAGGGGCAATGAGTGCGGCGACAATTTGATGGCATCGTTGCAGCGAAGCCCGCGCGGAAGATCCAGGCTGAGCCGGATTTTATGAGCGTAAATGGCGCCCAGCCCGTTGATTTGATCGCCCAAGAAATCGACAATTTGCGCCGGTGTATCGATGTAAGCGGAGCGACCACCAGATGGGGTTACGAGCTGATCGAGAAAGAGGTCATTCCAATCGGCGCCGATGCCGAAGGCGCTGAGGGCAATACCGCGCGCGGCCGCACTGCGCGCCAGAGCCAGGCACTGCTCGTCGTCGCCATAGGTGTGCCCATCGGTCATCAATACCAGGTGGTTGATAAACTGGTCCAGCGGAAAGCGGTTCAGCTCCCGGACACCGGCCCGCAACCCCTGGAGAATCTCGGTGCCGCCCGAAGCATGAATCGTACTAATATGGCTGACGATGCGCTGGCGCTGTTCCACCGGCGATGCAGACCATACGACTTCGGCGCGGTCGCTGAAGGTGACCACGGACAAAACGTCCTCCGGCGAGAGTTTCTGCACGACCTGGCGCGCGGCAGCTTTTACCTTGGCGAGACGCTCTCCGCTCATCGACGTACTGCGGTCAAACACCAGCGCCAGGTTTAAGGGCATCGATTTGTGTTCGCGGTGCTCTGGGGCGCGCAAGGTCACCATCAGGTAGAGTAATTGGTCACTATCCAGCGCCTTGATCTTGCGCCGCGAAAGTTGGGTGGTCACTTCCAGAAGCTCGGGGGCCTGCTGTGCTCTTTCGTCATCATAGGCCGCCCGCCGTTGTGGATTCCCCAGCACCTCATAGGCGGCGAGCAATTGGCGATAGGCAGCATTGACGCCTGGGTCGCGCGCATTTCGAGGAAACTTTTCCGCCAGCGCCCGTGCCGCCTCGTGTATCTCTTCGGTCGTCGCGTCGCTGGGCAGGCCAAGAATGATATAGTAATCGGGCTGTTTACTCATATGCATCCCCACCGCCTACTCAAAGATCAAATTCGACAAGAACAACGGTGATGTTGTCGCTGCCGCCTGTCTGCAAAGCCTCGTTCAGCAAGCGATCGGCTTTCTCCTGCAAGTCAAGGTCTTCGCCAAGGGTCCTGGCAATCGTCGATTCCCCGATTTGTCCTGTCAGACCATCACTGCAGAGCATCAGCGTTCCGTGACGTGGCAAAGAACGGGTAAAGACGTCGACGGGCTCCTCCATCGTTTCGCCCATTAAGACGCGATAGACGAGATTGCGATTGGGATGAATCGCCGCTTCTTCTGCGGACAGTTGTCCGGCATCTTGCAGCGCCTGCACGATCGTGTGATCGGTGGTCACCAACGAAAGCTGCAACTCTTGCATCAGATAGGCGCGACTATCACCTACGTGGACGAGAAAGAGGCGGCTGCCCAATATCAGCGCAGCGGTCAAAGTCGTGCCCATCTCTTTCCCGTCGTTAACCGCAGCCGCCAGCGCCTGATTGGCCAGCGAAACCGCCTCCTCCATTACCTCCTGCACCGGCTGCTGGATGGCGCTATGCCCTTCACGCAACAGCGAACGGTAAAGACGATCGAGGATATGGTGGGCGACCGTGCGTGCGACAAGCTTGCTGGCGCGATGACCGTCGTTGTGGCCGCCCATACCGTCGGCGACGATAAAAAGGCCAAAGTGGGGCAGCAGCTCCGCGCCGCCTGCCTGAGAGACAAAAGTGAAATAGGTATCTTCGTTGCGCTCGCGCACCATACCGACGTGGCTGCGACTGGCAACTTCAAGCCTTGGTTCGCGATTGGGGTCTTGCTTTGGGCTGTCTTGAGCCTCAAACGGGGAGTGCATAGAGATGATGGTCGACGGAGCCAATATACAGGACGCCGTCGTCGATGACCGGGGACGAAATGACCATGCCACCCGTCTTAAAGCGCCAGCGCAGTTTTCCCTTGCTGCACTCAGCGCTGTAGACCGTGCCGTCTGTAGAACCAAAATAGACGGCGCCGTTCCACACTGCCGGGGATGACGCTATCTGCCCTTCGGTCTCAAAGCTCCATATCTTGCGGCCCGAGCTGATCTCGATAGCGTATAGACTGCCGTCGGCCGAGCCAATAAATACTGTTCCGTCGTGGGTGACCGGCGAGGAAATGATCGGCCGCTGGGTTCGAAAACGCCAGATGGGCCAGCCGGATGCAACGTCCAACGCATAAACGGTGTTGTCCATAGAGCCGACCAGCACGATGCCTTCATCGACAGTAGGGGTCGAAGTGACGGCGCGCCGTGCCTGGAACTGCCACTTCACCTGGCCGGCCAGATCCAGGCAGAACACATAACCTCCTTCCGTTCCGAAAAAGACGAGATCTTCCGCCACATGGGCTGAGGAACGAACTGGATGAAATGCGTTGGTTTTCCAGGCCACACGTCCGCTCCCGGTGCTGACGGCGTAAAGAAAATTGTCGTCTGAGCCAAAGAAAACGTGATCAAATTTGGCGCGCGGGGACGAGTAGATGGGACCGCCGGCAGTGTGACGCCAATTAAGGCGTCCGGTATGCATGTGAATGCTGTATAGATTCGAATCGGCGGATCCGATATAGACAGCGTCGTTGTAAACGTAGGGAGAGGCTGCGATGCTATCCGACGCCGGGAACTTCCAACGGAACGAGCCATCGCGGCTGCTCAAAGCGTAAACGTTGTTGTCGTAGGCGCCCACAAACACGGTTCCACGCGCCACGGCCGGTGTAGAACGAATCTCGTCTTCGCAGCGGAAGGTCCAGATGGGGCCGACCGTACTCTCGTCGAAGATGTTATTGACGACGGTGGTGGACTCTCGCGGCCGGGTGATTAGTTGCTCCGCTGACGGGTCACCCTGAAGACGCTCGCGCGGAGATGCTTGCGCCGCCGAAGGCGGCGCCATAGGCGATAGATTGTTCATCCGTCGCTCAACGCCCTCGAGGGCTTTCTTGAGCTGTTCGGCGTTCGTGTAGCGTTCGGCGGCATTGTAGGACACGCAACGCATGATGACCTGCTCGAGCGCCGGAGAAACGTCTGGGTTAATGGCATGAATTGGACGTTCCTGGAAAGAGAACGGTGGCTCGAGGCGGGGATCCTGGCGGGTGAGGAGGTGGTGCAAGGTAGCGCCAAATCCATACACGTCGCCGGCAGGGCTGGCTTCACCGCGATACTGCTCTGGCGGCGCGTAGCCTTCGGTGCCGATCGTGGTGTTCTTTTCTTCGGACTGGAACAGTTTCGCGATGCCGAAGTCAATAAGGCGGATCCGCCCATGGGGATCGAGCATCACGTTAGAAGGTTTCATGTCCCGAAAGACGATGGGATCTGGCCTATGGTTGTGCAGGTAACTCAATACGTCACAAATCTGAAACGCCCAATCAAGCACCTGCTCCTGCTCGAACACCTCGGTCACTTCAGTAAGAATCGATTCCAGGTCTTTGCCGCGGATGAACTCCAGCACCAGGTAACTACGATCGGCTTCTGAGAAGTAATCGTGAACGCTGACAACGGCGGGGTGATCTAGGGTCGCCAGGATGCTGGCTTCACGCTCGAATGTACGGGTCGTAATTTCGCGGATTTTGGGATCAGGCGCCAGGTTTACCATCTCTTTAATAGCGCAGAGCTTGGTGACGTTGGCAAAACGCATGTCGCGCGCCTGGTAGACCGAGCTGAAACCACCCACGCCCAGGGTGCCGATAATCCGATAGCGATCCTGCAACATATCGCCCGGCTGCAGTTGACCCGAACGGCGGTTTCGTCCTCGTGCCTGCTCTCGTGAAAGTTGACGTGTGGTAAATCCGCCCATCCCTCAAACCTGCCTTTACCTGTTTCCAACACCGTTAATAATTGGGTTGACTGTGCAACATCCGGGCTGTTGACGCGCACAGCATACTTGCCCTCCGTATCTGGACCGCAATTATAGGACCAATACGCCTATATAATCAAACAGGGCACCATATCTTACTATAGCGCATATGGACTATGCTAGTAAGCCGTCAACCGCCTACTCGCTGCCAAAGCCGCTCACCACCGGTACGCGCTACGTGGCTCCTGACCGCAGCTTCCATCGAGCCGGCATCGTTGAACAGGCTGCCGATCTGCGAGCGATAGGCCGCCATCGCTTCCAGGCGGGCGAGCAGGTCGGCATGCGAAAGGGTAACGAGGTATGAACGCCACGTCCTGGCAGGCTGCAGCAAGCGCGCTACTTCCTTGGGGTTCCGTTGCACGTAGGGAAAATCCTCATAATAGAGAAGAGCCGACCCCCACACGCGTTCGGCGGCGGCCCTCGTTATTTGATGGTCTACATGGTTGCCGGCGCTTAGCGGCGCCGCCACGCGCCTACTATGAGGTAGGTGGGAAAAGAACAGCGAAAGTTCCTGTTCCAAGGCTTCTTCGGCAGAATGTAGAACACCGAAGATACTCTCGTTTGAAGTGTAAAGTGGTTCTTCATGATGCGGGTGCAGGCGGTAGATGGCATCGGGTAAGGACCAGTGTAGGTAGTCGGCGCCAAGTCGTTGACAGGCGGCCACATCCTCTGCACGCCGCCGGGCAACGACCTCGCCTGCATCCAGGCCCCAATTGTGATGTTGGAATTCGGCGAAGGTCGAACGGATCTCTGTTTGTGGCTCGCCGGCAGCGACGGTGACTACGAGCACCTTTTCCCCGCGCTGTGTTTGCTGGAAGATCTGCCCTCCGCAAGAACACACGGCGTCGTCAAAATGGGGCGAAATGTAGATGGTATCGTAACAATCGGGTTTCATAGCGTCGAAGTAAACTTTCCCGAAAACTGGCTTGCTTGTGGACGAATTACCTCCGAACATTCAGGTGTCCGGGAAAGTAATAGACGTGCTACTTTATCACTTTAACTTTATAATTGACAGCCATGTCGAGTAAGCTCACACATCTAGACGAGAGTGGGCGGGCGGCTATGGTCGACGTTGGCGACAAAGCAGTCACACAGCGAATTGCGGTCGCCCGCGGCGCGGTCTTGATGCAGCCAGAAACGCTGCAGATGATTATTGAGGGCGCCATCAAAAAAGGTGACGTAATCACCGTCGCCGAGCTGGCGGGTGTCATGGCCGCCAAGCGCACGGCCGAATTGATTCCCCTCTGCCATCCCCTGCTGCTCAACAAGATCGACGTGCTGTGTACGCCCAACGTCGAAGAGAGCCGCGTGGATATTGAAGCCACCGTGCGTGTTAGCGGCAAGACAGGTGTGGAAATGGAGGCGCTGACGGCCGTCAGCGTCGCCGGGCTGACCATTTATGACATGGCAAAAGCCGTCGACCGCTCGATGCGGCTCAGCGACGTGCGCCTGATCTTCAAAGAAGGTGGGCGCAGCGGCGCATTCCGCGCGGTGGAGGCGGAGTAACCGTTTTGATGGAACTTGAAGTTCGTCTTTTCGCCTCATTGAAAGATCGCGCAGGCGGCGAGCGCGTTACTGTGTGCGTGGAAGAACCGGTAACCGTGCGCAGCCTGACTGATGTATTGGCCTCGGATTATCCGGCGCTGGCGCCGGCCCTCGGCACGTCCCTGGTTGCAGTCAACCGTGATTTTGCCTTTCCTGACACCGTGATCGAACCCGGTGATGAAGTGGCGCTGTTTCCACCGGTCAGTGGCGGCGCAGAGAGTGATGGCGCCGCTCGCGGCCATATGCCATACCCTACATACTTTGACGTCACCGCCGATGAGCTAGACGTACAGGCCGTTACGGCCCATCTAAGCGAGCCCGAAGTAGGCGCTGTCGTCTTCTTCCAGGGCGCTGTACGTGGCGAGACGGATCGTGAAGGGCTGCCCAACCGCACCCTCTACCTGGAATATGAAGCGTACGAGGAGATGGCGCGACAGAAAATGGCGCAGATAGCGCGCGAGATCTGGCAGCAGTGGCCCCTGGTGCGCGGCGTTGCCATCGTGCAGCGCGTCGGTAAACTGGAGATTGGCGACACGACGACGTTTGTGGCCTGCGCCGCGGGACACCGCGATCAGGGCGCCTTTGAGGCTGCGCGCTATGGCATTGATCGCCTGAAGGAGATAGTGCCCATCTGGAAAAAAGAGGTTGGCGCCGACCAGAGTGTCTGGGTTGAAGGGGATTACCGGCCAACGGAAGGAGACCGCGGTGTTTAGACGCTATTTTTCGTACTTACTCCTGACTGTCTTTAGTCTGCTTTCAGTGGCCGCTGCGCCGCAACAGGCAGAAGGGGCGCTGGAAATCCCCTGGTGGGTCTGGCTGATCGTCATTGCCGTATTTCTGCTGATTACTTTTATCGTCTTAATTACACTGGATTGGGGCGGCGCAGACGGCCGCGATCGGGACGATGATAAGCGTCGCTAAGTAGGTAGGATAATCCTTATTGCTGTGGCCGGTCTCCGACCGTGCCACCGGCGGGCACGGGGCCCGAAGACGGGCATAGTGACCGGCCCGAGCGAATTTGTCTTTGGAGCATCATACATGGAAAACAACAATCATCGAGTCGTCGTTACCGGCATGGGGGCCATCACGCCGCTCGCCCACAACGTACCAGACACCTGGTCGGCAATTCTTGCGGGCAAATCCGGTTTCGGACCGTTTACACTCATCGATAAAGAAGAGCACACCTCCGGTGGATTGTGCGAAGTCAAGGAATTCGAGCCCAACGATTACATGGATCGGCGTGACGCGCGACGGCGCGATAGATACCAGCAGTTCGCGACGGTAGCAGCCGCCGAGGCCTTCCGGCAGTCGGGCCTGGAAGTGACCGACGACAACCGCCAGCGCATTGGGATCTACTTGGGCACCGGCGTTGGCGGCATCCAGACGCTGGTCGAGCAGGAAAATCTGCGTCTGGACAAGGGTCAGCGACGTATGAGCCCGTTTGGTATTACGATGATCATGCCTAATGGCGCGGCGGGCATGCTGGCAATTGATTATGGCATTCACGGACCGAGCACGACGATCACCACGGCCTGCGCTGCCGGCTGCGATGCCATTGGGCACGCCTTTCGCGCTGTGCGCCGTGGAGAGTTAGACGCCGTGCTGGCAGGCGGCGCCGAATCGATCATCTCGCACGTCGCCGTAGGCGGGTTTGAACAGGCCAAAGCGACGTCCGCGCGGGAAGAATGCACGCCGCGCCCCTTTGATCGCCATCGCGATGGACTTGTCGTAGGCGAAGGCGCCGCGGCGCTAATTCTGGAGACCCTGGAACACGCTCGAGCGCGCGGGGCTACGATTCTGGGCGAAGTTGTTGGCTACGGGCAGACGACGGATGCCTACCACATTACGGCCCCTGCGGAAGGCGGCGAGGGCGCCGCACGTGCCTTGCGCCTGGCGCTGCAAGACGCCGATTTGCAGGCCGCGGACGTCGACTACATCAGCGCGCACGGCACGGCGACGGAGCTCAATGACAAGTACGAGACAATGGCAATCAAGGCGGCGCTTGGCGAGGCGGCTTATGACGTCGCCATCAGCTCAACAAAGTCGATGACAGGGCACATCATGGGCGCGACCGGCGCCATAGAAAGCGTTTTTTGTTTATTGGCCATTCGCGATCAGGTTTGTCCTCCGACCATTAATTACGAGGAGCCTGATCCGGATTGTGACCTATACTATGTACCTAATGTTCCGCGCGAAAGACGGGTGCGCGTGGCATTGAACAACGCCTTTGGCTTTGGCGGGCACAATGCCGTGCTGGCGTTTAAGGAATTTGAGGAATAGCCGGAATCGCGCAGCGCATGGAAGATTTGCTGGCTCTTGAAGAGCGCCTTGGCACGCAGTTTGCCGATTATGGGCTGTTGCGCCGGGCCCTTATTCATCGTTCCTATCTGAATGAAAATCCCGACGCGGATTTGAAGGACAACGAGCGGCTGGAGTTTTTGGGAGATGCTGTGCTGGACTTCGTCGTCGGCGCATATCTTTACCAGCGCTTCCCAGAGTTAGACGAGGGTGGGCTGACAGCCCTGCGCGCAGCCCTGGTCCGCACAAAAACGCTGGCAGATTTTGGACGCCAACTGGGCATTGGGGAATGTTTGTGGCTCGGCTACGGGGAAGAGGAGAGTGGCGGTCGGGACCGCACTCCGATCCTTTGCGCAGCGTTTGAGGCTGTGATTGGCGCGATATATATGGACCAGGGAATGGAAGCGGTGCAACCGCTGGTGGAGCGTCTTGCTGCGCCTGCCCTGGAGCGTATCATGGACAGATCTCTTTACAAGGATGCCAAGAGCGAATTTCAGATATGGGCCCAGGGAGCGTTCAATATTACACCTCATTATGAGGTTGTTGGGGAAGAAGGGCCAGATCATGAAAAGACGTTTACGGTACAGGCGCTCATAGATCGAAGTGTGTGGGGTGTGGGAAGAGGGCCGAGTAAGCAGGCTGCCGCTCAGGCGGCAGCCAAAGTCGCTATGATCAAGGCGGAGGCGGTGGAAGAGGCGCCATCGTAAGCGCGGAGCGATGCGAATTCTTATCACCGGGGGTAGCGGCTATCTTGGGCGCCATCTCGCGCCCCTGGCGGCGGAGGCAGCCGGGGAGCTCATCCATACGTACTTCAGCAGGCGTCCGCCGCCGGTGATTGGAGCGCGCTATCTGGACGTGCGCGACCTGGCTGCTGTAATCGAGCTGGTAGACGGCTTTGAACCGGACGTGATAATCCATGCCGCGGGCTCCAGCGGCCGGCCACACAGTATGGTGGACGTAATCCGCCGAGGCGCGCAAAATATCACGGCTGCCGCCGCGAGACGCGATGCGCGTTTGATCCACCTTTCCACCGACGTCGTTTTTGACGGGCGCCAAGCCCCTTACGCTGAGGCTGATCCGCCAAGCCCCCTACATGATTATGGGTGGGCCAAGGCCGAGGCGGAGCAAATCGTGGTGCGTCACGAGGACCACGTCATCGTGCGCACCTCGCTGATCTATGGCCTGCAAGAAATGGACCACGGCACTTCGTGGATCGTCGAGGCATTGCGCGCGCAAAGACCGGTTACCCTTTTTACGGACCAGATTCGCAACCCGATATGGGTTGCCACGCTCAGCCAGGCCTGCCTGGAGCTGGCCGCCCTGGACTATCGCGGGGTTCTACATGTGGCGGGCACGCAGGCATTGAGCCGTGCCGAGTTTGGTCGGCGTATGCTGGATTGGTGGGGCGTCGACAGACGGGAGACGCTGGCGGTGGGTCCGGGAAACAGTGACCGCTGGCCGGCGAATTGCACGTTGGACGTCGGCCGTGCGCTGAGCCTGCTAAAAACACCGCTACCGGGGGTGGATGAGGTTCTGCGCTATCATGGTTTGGAGATCCGGGACTACAGAGTCTAGGGATTGGAGATTAGGGGAGTATGGGTAATTGGTCCCTGGATGGTTGCGCAATGGGCACAGTAATGATATGTTAACTAATTTTTTATGCCGATCGGTTATGATATTTATGCTGGGAGGGCCGGTTGACTTTCGGCCTTTAACTATGTTAGACTGCACTTTTGTGTTGGTCAGGGACGGCCTGCGGGGCTAACTGCCCAACTCTAGATTGTAAATGAGGAAGAGGATACTATATGAGCGATCTGAGCAGTACGTTTGATGAAATGGAAATCGTCAATGCTCTGCTGAGCGATGCTGCGGAACGTGGGTACCTGACCTACGATCAGATCCTCGAAGCCCTACCCGATATCGAGAATAATGTTGGCCTTTTGGATGCCGTTATGGAAGAGGCACAGGCGGTCGGCATTTCTATTTACGAGAGCGAAGAAGACGCTAAGGAAAACCACAGCAACGGCGATGGTGGGATAGGTGATTTTGAGGAAGGTGAAGAGGAACCACACCGGGCTCCTCTGTTTGATCTGAGCAACGTACCCATCGACGATTCCGTCGGCCTGTACTTTCGCGAAATGGGGCAGCAAGATCTGCTAACGGCGGAAGAAGAGGTGCAGCTGGCCAAAGAAATTGAGGCTGGTAGGGAAGCGACCGAGCAGCTACTGGTAGCAGCGGACACGCTGTCTTTGGACGAGCAAGACGAAATGTGGATCTTGAAGGAGCGAGGCGACGCTGCTCGCGCTCACCTGATCCGTGCTAACACGCGTCTGGTGGTAAGCATTGCTAAGAAGTATCGAGGTCGCGGTTTGCAGTTCCTAGACCTGATTCAGGAAGGCAACGTCGGCCTCATGAAGGCGGTCGAGAAGTACGACTATCGGCGCGGCAACCGCTTCAGCACATACGCGACCTGGTGGATTCGTCAGGCGGTAACGCGCGCCCTGGCCAATCACGGCCGAACCATTCGTATCCCGGCCCATCTAGGTGGGCGCATCAGCAAGCTATACCAGGTGGCCCAGGAGCTGGAGCAGCAGAACGGGCGCCAGCCAACGGCAGAAGAAATAGCCGAGGAGATGGATCTGCCCGCCGAGCGCGTGCGTTGGATGCTGCGCACCAGCCGCCAGCCGGTACACCTTGAGCGTCCTGTCGGCGATGAGTCTGACGCCGAACTGGGCGACTTTATCGAAGACGTGGAAGCGCCGCCTCCGGCTGAAACGGTAGCGCAGACGATGCTCACCGAAGAGATCAGTGAGATCCTCGACCAGTTGACGCCGCGCGAAGCACGCATCTTGCGCCTTCGTTATGGACTTCAGGATGGCGAGTCGCGCACGCTCAAGGAAGTGGGCGAAATGTTCGGTCTTTCGCGCGAACGCATCCGCCAACTCGAGAAAGAAGCCTTGCGCAAGCTCCGTCATCCTAATTTTGCGGGGCATTTGCGGCAGTATCTCAATTGAGATTAGAGATTGGAGATTAGAGATTGAACTAAATCTCCAATCTCCAATCCTCCAATCTCCCAACCTCCCAATCTCCAGTATAATTAATCCCCATGTCCATCCTAACCGCACACAACGTCGGCCAATCATTTGGCGCGTTTGACCTTTTTCAGGGGATCAGCGTTTCCGTGCCGGCAGACGGCAAGGTAGCGCTAGTTGGGCCGAATGGCATTGGCAAGACGACCTTGCTGCTTATTCTGGCCGGCCTGAGTGCGCCCAGCCGCGGCGAAGTGCAGCGGGCGCGTGGGACGCGCCTGGCCTATCTGCCTCAGGAAGCTGCGCGGGCCTTTGCCGGGCAGGAAAACACGATCTACGACGAAATGCTGTCAGTTTTCGAGGAGCTGCGCCGGGAAGAGGCGCTTTTGCGTGAAATGGAAGCGCAGATGGCGTCCGGCGAGTTCGGCGACGATCTGTTCGAGCGCTATAGTCGCGTCCAGGAACGCTTTGAGCTGTCAGGGGGTTACGATTATGACCTGCTCATCCGGCAGGTGCTGCAAGGGTTGGGATTTGGCGAAGAAAGCTGGCAGCTACCGCTATCACACCTCAGCGGCGGTCAAAAAACACGGGTTTTGCTGGCGCGTCTTCTTCTGGAACGCCCCGACCTGCTCATCCTCGACGAGCCCACGAACCACCTGGACGTAGAGGCCATCGAGTGGCTAGAAAGCGCGCTTAAGAACTGGGACGGCGCCGTTTTGTTGGTCAGCCATGACCGCTACTTCCTGGATCGCGTGGTCGATAGTATCTGGGAAATGAGTCGCCAGGGGATCGAGGTCTATCGTGGCAATTACAGCAGCTACGTGCAGCAGCGCGAGGAGCGTTGGGACCGGCGCGGCCAGGAGTTCGACGCGTTTAAGTCGCGCATGGAGAAGGAGCTGGACTACATACGCCGCAACATCGCCGGACAGCGCACGCAAATGGCAAAGGGCAAGCTTAAGCGAATAACGCGCGAGTTGAAAGCGGTGCAGGTGGGTGGTTTGCAGGCTGTCCAGGGCAAACAATGGAGCCAGATTACCAATGAGATGGAGATCTCAGGCGACGACTGGGGCGTCGCCGACGCCGCGGCAGCCATCAGCGGACTGCACCCCCCAGTGGGCCGCCCGCCACGGCTGAATTTGAATCTGAAGTCCGACCAGCGCAGCGGGAACATCGTGCTGCGGACCGTCGACTTGAAGATTGGATTTCCTGGGACGCCGCTTTTCGTTGCCGACGACATCGAGCTGCATCGCCTGGAATGTGCGGCGTTAATTGGCCCCAACGGCGCCGGCAAGACGACTTTTCTGCGCACGATTCTGGGGGAGATCGAGCCGCTTGCCGGTGAGGTGCAGCCTGGCGCCAGCCTGAAAGTTGGCTATTTTGCCCAGGCGCACAGCCAGCTCAACCTGGAGAACACGGTCCTCGGGGAGCTTCTGAACCGGCAAAACATGAATGTTGGCGAGGCGCGCGGCTATCTGGCAAAGTACCTGTTCCGAGGCGAAGACGTCTTCCGCCGCGTGGGCTCCCTCAGCGGTGGGGAGCGCGGGCGATTGGCGCTGGCGCTACTTGCGTTGGAAGGCGCCAACTTCCTGCTGCTCGATGAGCCGACGAACCACCTGGACATTCCGGCGCAGGAAGTGCTTCAGGCTGTATTGGAGCGCTTTGACGGAACGATCTTGCTGGTTTCGCACGATCGCTACCTGGTTAACCGTCTCGCGACGCAAATCTGGTGGCTCCGTGATGGGCGGCTGGAGGTCTTTAGCGGCAGCTATCAGGCCTATATGGGCATGCAGGAGGGCGGCGGTGGAGAAGGCCCTGCGGAGCCGACGCAGCCGCAAGCTGCGCAGGCGGACGGATCTCGGGCGGCGGTCGAAGAGGCAAGATCGCTGAGCAAGAATGAGCTGCGACGCTTGCGCGAGGCGCTAAAGGAATTGGAAGAGCAGATCGGACAGGCGGAGTACGAGCTGGAGCAGCTTGGGCGCGCCTTACAGGAGGTCGCGGCGACGCCCGCCGAAGCGGAACGCTTTGACAAGATACAAAGCCTCAGCTTAGAATACGCCGCGGCTGAGAAGCAGCTGGAGACCTTGGTCAAGCAATGGGAAAAACTGGCGCATGAGCAAATGGTGGCCGGATAAGTTTATCATTGGCCTCACAGGAAACATCGCTACGGGCAAATCCGCCGTTATGCGCATGGCCGCCGAGCGGGAAGCACTGGCCCTCGATGCCGACAAGATCGTTCACGACATTCTAGACAATGATCCCAGTATGCAGGCGGCGGTCGCAGTGGCCTTTGGCGATCACCTGCGCCACCGCGACGGCTTTATCAATCGAGCGCTGCTGGCCTCTATCGTCTTTGACGATGCGCAGGCGCTTCGCGATCTGGAGCTGCTCCTACATCCGGCCGTGCGACTGGAAATTGAGCGGCGCATCGGGGCCGGCGAGGAGCAGATCGTCGTGATCGAGGCCATCAAGCTGCTGGAAGGCGAGCTGGCGGCGCTATGCGATCAGATCTGGGTAACCCGCTGCTCGCGTCGCTTTCAGATCCAGCGGCTGGTCGTCTGTCGCGGCATGGATGGCAAGACGGCCGCAACCCGCGTCAACGCTCAAAATCCGCAGGAGGCCAAAGTGGCCCGCGCCGACGTGGTCATCGATACTGAAGGGACAATGGCCGAGACGCGAGAACAGTTTGAACGCGCCTGGACGCGAGTTCAGCGGGCGCTACCGCCCAGGCGCAACACGACACAAGACAAGAGCCACTCTCCGCAGTCGCCGTCACCGGCTACCCAAATGACGGTTGCAACGAAGAAGCGAACGCCCGATTTGCCTGGCGCTAAGACGCCTGATCTTGCAGAGGGCGCCGAAGTGACGGTGCGGCGGGCGCGCCCATCAGATATCCCGGCGATCCTCTTGTTGATGCGGCGGGCGAGTGGCGATCGGATACAGACGACGCGTGGCGAAATGTTGATGTCTTTTAGCGAACGCAGCTATCTAATCGCTCAGATAGACGCCGACATCGTCGCCGTCGTCGGCTGGAACACGGATAGCACGACGGCGGTGTGTATTGACCAGATTTATGCGCATCCAACGCAGGCCATCGTCACCGCCGGGCCGCCTATGTTGCAGGAAATCGAGCGCTCGGCGCGCGAATTGATTTGCGAGGTAGCGCTGGCCTTTTTGCCCGAAGATGCTCCCGTCGAATTCATCCGATTATTGCAAGGCGCCGGTTATGAGCAGATGCAACTGTCACAAATGCGTCGCGCGTGGCAGCATACCGTAAAAGAGCGCCAGCCGCGGGAGGCTGTTATTATGGGGAAGGTGTTGAGGGACGTGAGAGTGGCTTAGGAGAACAACATGAACTCAATCCGCAACATAATCACCTCCCACCCCAACCTATCCGCCTGGTTTGTGCTGGCGTTGGGGATGGTTGCTATTTTGGTGTACGAAGCGAGGGATGTGGGGCTGGAGGCGCGGCAGTGGTTCTGGCTGATTGTGATCACGGTGCTTGTCGCGGGAGCCTGCATCTGGATTATCAGTTGGGGAGACGACGAAGAAGACGAACCGCAGGAACAGGAATAGGCGGACCTTAATGTATGATGCCCCCTCGCACACCGTGCCATTGGAGAGCGTGGAAGCGCTGCGCGGCGAGCTTGAGAACCTTTTCACTCTGACAGATACAACGCTCGATTTTCCAGAACCAGGACAGGTGCGCTTCCGGGGTTATTTCATCTGCGACCCGGCTGACTGTTACGACGAGCTGCGACGCCGCTTCGAACGCCATGGCTACACGCCGCTCGTGCGGCCCGCCGAACAGGGCGTGATGGTCGTGGCTCTGCCTACGGTCTTCAATCCACCTGACTCCAACTGGATCATCAACCTCGTTCTTTTCCTGGTCACCATCGTCAGCACGCTATATGCAGGTGCGATCAACGAGCCGGAGTTCACGGGTACCGAGTTATGGTTGGGCTGGCCCTTCAGCCTTAGCATGCTGCTGATCCTGGGCGCGCATGAGCTCGGTCATTACTTTGCCGCCCGCTATCACAACGTGCCCGTCACGCTCCCCTATTTCATTCCTTTCCCCTCTTTCATCGGCACGATGGGCGCTTTTATTCGCCTCAAGGCGCCGATTAAGAACCGGCGCGCGCTGCTGGACATTGGCGCAGCGGGTCCGCTAGCCGGCATGGCCTTCGCCGTGCCAGTACTCATCATCGGCTTGTTGACATCGCCGGTCGGCCCGCCGCCGGCAGGCGGCTACCTTCAGGAAGGCAACTCTGTACTGTATTTTTTGGGGAAACTGGCGGTACATGGTCGTTGCCTGCCCGATGGCTCTCTTGTCTGCAACGCTGCGGACTGGCTTCAAGGCAGCGTCGGCCCGGCCGCGCGCGCCACAATAGACGTATCGCTAAATCAGGTTGCCTGGGCCGGTTGGGTGGGCCTCTTTGTTACCGGTCTTAACCTTATTCCGGTGGGCCAGTTAGATGGGGGCCACGTCAGCTACGTCTTGTTCGGCAAGCGGGCGCGCAGTTTTTTCTGGCCGGCAATTGGCGCCCTGGCTTTACTGGCGCTGCTCACCGGCACGACGACTTGGTGGCTGTGGATCGTTCTCTTGTTCTTCTTTGGTCGTTCCTATGCACAGCCGCTCGACGACGTCACAAGATTAGACCCGCGGCGACGAGCGATTGCCATCTTTGCGCTTATCTTGTTTTTCCTCGTTTTTGTACCCACTCCACTGCAAATCGTGACACCTTAGCACAATTTGCAAAAAAAGGCTTAGACATTGATGAATAATTGTGTATACTGTATTGAGAGCCGAAACGGGTCAATTGTGTAACAATATGGTGTCATATGTGTGACAACCGTACTTAATTAAGTGGTCAAGTCTGGCGCTCGTGGGCATTAAACCGCCGCCAGATGGCCCGCGTATATCATCCACCGCTGGGGAGTTGGTGGTTGGTGCTAGAGGAGGTGGTGACTGCAAGGGGAAAATTCGAGATATTGACGTCCCGTTGAACTGAATACTTATTGAGTTACCAACCATTAGCGTTTCACAACAAGGAGGAGGTTATGTCCAGAAAGACGTTGATGTTCACGGCAGTTTTTCTGCTGCTGGTAGCAATACTCGCGGCCTGCCAGCAGCAACCGGAAGTCATAGAGAGAGAGGTCACCCGCGTCATAACAGAGACCGTCGTCGAGGAAGGCGAAACGGTCGAGATTACCCGCATCGTCGAGGGGGAAGTCGAGACGGTCGAAGTCACCCGTGTCGTAGAAGTTGAGGTTGACCCCGAGAGCGAAGAAGCGGCCGGTCGCACGGGTGGCTGGCTAGATACCATCGTTGTTGTAGAAGAGCCAGATGCGAATTCCGCAGTCGCCCGCCTGGAAGCTGGGGACATGGATGTGTACGCCGATGATATTGGCGGAGAGGCGGCACTGCAGGCGATTGATTCGGATGCTCTCCAGACCCGCACGCAGTACGGTCTCTTCGACGAGTTGTATTTCAATCTGGCCCCCTGTCAGGACGAGGCCCAGCTGAATCCGTTCCAGAACCAGACGATTCGCGAGGCGATGAACTACGCCATTGACCGAAACTTCGTCGCTCAGGAGCTGTACAACGGTCTGGCGGTGCCCAAGTATGTGACCCTTGCAGAAGCCGGCGCCGACCGGGCGCGTTTTGCCAAGGAGATACGGCAAATTGAAGCCCAGTATGCCTACGACTTCGAAAGGGCCAATGAGACCATCTCCGCCGAAATGGAAGCGATGGGCGCGACGCTCGAAGATGGCACGTGGACTTTCAACGGCGAGCCAATCAACATCATTCTCCTGATCCGCAACGAGGACACCAGGCTGCAAATCGGTGGATACCTTGCCACCCAGCTGGAAGAGATGGGCTTTACCGTGGAGCGCGTCGAGGGCACGTCAGGCGACCTGTCCCCGCTATGGATTGACAGCGATCCTACCCTTTGCCAGTGGCACCTCTACACCGGCGCCTGGAGCCAGACGGTGGTTGACCGCGAGTCGACGTTCTCTTTCGAGCAGTATTACACCAACCGCGTTCTGCCCTGGCCATTACCGGCGATGTATGATCCACCCGAGGCGCTCGACGAGGCCGCGGCGAGGATCTTCGCCAACGACTTCTCATCGGCTGAGGAGCGGGCCGAGCTGATCCGCGAGGCGCTACCGCTGACCATGCAGTACGCGACCCGCAACTGGATTACCAGCCGCACCACCGTGATTCCCTTCAGAAATGAAGTGTCGGTGACGACCGATCTTGCTGCCGGCATCAGCGGTTCGTCCCTGTGGTCAAGAACGCTTCGCTTCACCGACGAGGTGGGTGGATCGATGACGGTTGGTCTGCCCAGCGTCTTCACGCAGCCGTGGAACCCTATGGGCGGATCGAACTGGGTCTTCGACCAGATGCTCGTCCGCGGTATGGGCGACCTGGGCGTTCACTTCGACCCGTACACCGGTCTCGGCATTCAGGGCCGCGTCGAGCGGGCGGAAGTGGTGGCCACGGAAGGCTACCCGATCAGCTCCCAGTCTGACTGGGTTAGCCTCTCCTTCGAGCCCGAAATTGTCGTGCCCGACGATGTCTGGGCCGGTTGGGACGCCGAGAATCAGGTCTTCCTGACGGCCGCCGACGTGTACACCGAGACGCAGACGTCGACCCTAATGACGACCGTCTACTATCCGGAGGACATGTTCGAGACGGTCACCTGGCATGACGGCAGCCCCTTGAGTGTCGCCGACTTTGTCATGGGCATGATCACCGCGTTTGATCTGGGCGATCCGGCCAGCCCGTACTACGACGAAGCGCTGGTTCCGGGTCGAGATCAATTCCTGGCGTCCTTCCGGGGCGTGCGCATCGCCTCTACGGACCCACTTGTGATTGAGACCTGGACCGATCTGGGCAGTCAGGATGCTGAAAACGCAATCCAGACCTGGTGGCCGGCAGCTGTTTACGACTTTTCCGACGCCGCCTGGCATAACATGGGGCTCATGCTCCGCGGCGAGGCGAACGGCGGTTTTGCCATGACAGCCGAAAAGTCGGCGGCCAGCGAGGTCGAGCAGACCAACCTGATCTCGGGCCCGTCGCTCGAGATCCTCGCGTCCGAGCTGGTCTCGGCTACTGCGGAATCCTTCCTTCCCTATCAGCCGACCCTCGGCGAGTACGTCACCGAAGACGACGCAGCAACTCGCTACACCAATCTGGCCGAGTTCGCCCGCCGCTACGGTCATTACTACATCAGCACCGGTCCTGACTTCCTGTCCGGCGTCTTCCCGGTAGAGGGTCAGGCAGTTCTGAGCCAATACGCCCCTCACCCCGATGCGGCCGACCGCTATGCGGGCTTCGCCGAGCCGGCGTTCCCCGTGGTCGAAATTGACGGGCCGGCGCGGGTTAGCGTCGGCGAGGAAGCCGCTTTCGATATCTTCGTCGACGTCTTCGACGGACCGTACCCGGCTGAAGACATCGCCAGCATCACCTATCTGGTGTATGACGCCAACGGCGAGCTGGCAGCCGAGGGTACGGC
>JAICPS010000281.1 GCA_025929715.1 Anaerolineae bacterium
GCGCCGGCGCCATCGTCGCCACCTGCACGTCCGCGCCGCAGCAGAATTGGGACTTTTACTGGTAACACGACCCCGTCTCCCCGTCCCTGTCATCTCCCGCTCGCACAGCCCTTTAACCAAACTCGCCCGGACATAACAGCAAAACGCCTTTATCATATTGGCGTTCAGTAGAGCGCATCCGTGTGAAATTATCGTTACACTTCGAGGGCGCGCATACCAACCAGGAGAAGATGCAGCATGACCACGAAGCCCAATATTCTCTGGATCACCACCGACCAGCAGCGCTACGACACCATTGGCGCCCTGGGCAACCCCCACGTGCGAACGACCAACATCGACCGTCTTGTCGAACAGGGCGTTGCATTTACCCACGCCTACTGCCAGAATCCCATCTGCACGCCCAGCCGCTCCAGCTTTCTGACGGGAATGTACCCCAGTACCGTACACGGCTGCCAGAATGGCAACGAAGCGTGGGCTGATGCCGCTCCACTTATTTCGAAACTCTTGGCAGATGGTGGTTATGATGCGGGGCTGGTGGGCAAATTCCACCTGGCGGCTTGTGATGGACGCGTTGAGCCGCGCGTAGATGATGGCTATCGCCTCTTCGAATGGAGCCATAGCCCACGAGATAAATGGCAGATGGGTCACGATTACGCCGATTGGCTCGCCGCAAAGGGCGTGCGCCTTCGCGATATCGAGGACGCTCCGGAAGATATTCCAATTGAGCTGCGCCAGACCACCTGGATTGCCGAGCGCGCCGCCGCCTTTATCGAAGAACAACTGCATAGCCCCTGGTTGCTCAGCGTCAACTTCTACGATCCGCATCCTCGCGGCTTGCAGTTCGCACCCCCGCGTGACTTACTGGCGCATTACGACCCGCATCAACTGCCGCCGCCGCTCTTTCGTGAGAGTGATCTCGAAGCACAGCGTCGGCTGGCCGAAGTCGACTTCCAGAACAGTCCGCCAGTCTCTCCTACGACAAAGCTTTGATCAGCTCGCGCTGGCCGTCGATCTGGGCACGCCCCAGACCTATGCTCACTAACAGCATGGCGCCAGACTGGTCCTTAGTTAATTTGCTTCGTGCAACCGTTATGCTGGGTGAAACGAAGCATCTCATCTGACAGAAAACGGTAGCAGTAAGCCGGGGCGTACATTGACTGTTGCTCCCGCCTCGTACAGAATAGGCGGCACGTTTTCGAGAATTAGAAGAGGTGGTCATGAAGAACGTAGCTATCTTTATCTATGATGGGGTAGAAATTCTGGACTTTGGTGGACCGGGGGAGGTGTTTGCTGCGACGCGGAACGGCGACGAGCCTGCGTTCAACGTGTACACGGTGGCAGCGGACCCGGAGCCGATTCTCAGCCAGGGCTTCATCACCATTACGCCCGAGTACACCATCGCTGCCTGTCCCCCGCCGGATATTATTGTCTTGCCCGGCGGTGATCAGCGACAGAGTGCAGCCGATCCACGGGTGATCGGCTGGATTCAGGGGGCGAGCGAGCAGGCGGAGGTGGTGATGTCGGTCTGTACAGGCGCCATGCTCCTTTCGCGCGCCGGGCTGTTGGATGGCAAGGAGGCGACGACGTGGTATGGAGCGATCGAGCGGCTCCGGGACGCAACACCGGCGGCGACTATCCACGCCGGCACCCGCTTTGTAGACAATGGGCAAATTGTGACGACGGCCGGGGTGTCAGCAGGTATCGACGGGGCGTTGCATGTGGTTGCCCGGCTTTTCGGCATGGAAGCGGCCCTGAGGACGGCTCGCTATATGGAGTACGACAAGTGGGTGCCTGAGAATGGGCTAATCGTCGAGCAGAGCCGTGGGTGAGGGAAGTGACTCATAGATCGACTGTGCAAAAACGAACCTAACTGTGCACTAGCCCGCCGCCCGGCAACTTAATACATCCGTCATCATGGAACCACTGAAGCTCACCCAACAACTATCCCTCCCCATCCTGTGGCGCTGTTACCGTTACCTGCGACCGTACCGGAATGTTGTCGGGGGCGCATACCTCTTTGTCCTGGCCATTACCGCGCTGGACGTCGCCATCCCCCAGTTTATCCGCTTGATCGTCGACCGGGGCATCGCCGCCCGGGACACGGCTCTGCTGGGGCGCATGGTACTCATCCTGCTGGCGCTGACGATGCTCAAAGGGCTCTTCACCTTTTTGCAGGGGAAGTGGGTAGAAGTAGCTTCGCAGCGCGTTGCCTATAGCCTACGCAACGAGCTGCAGAACCGGCTGACGGAGCTACCCTTCTCCTACCATGACCGCACAGAGGCGGGGCAGTTGCTCTCGCGGGCGTTGCAGGACGTCGAGTACGTCCGTTTCCTCACCGGCCGCGCGCTGCTGCGCATCGTCGAAGCAATCCTGCTCTTCGCAGCTACGGGCGCCGTGCTGCTGTGGATGAACCCGCGGCTGGCGCTGCTGGCGTTGCTCACACTGCCTCTGATCATCTGGGTGGGCGCCCGCTTTGGCATGCGCTACCGGCCGCTGTCCCAGGCAATCCAGGAGCAACTGGGCGTGTTGACGACGCGGCTGGAGCAAAATCTGCGCGGGGCGCGCGTGGTGAAAGCGTTCGCGCGCGAGGAGGCCGAAATCGAGCGCTTTGAGGCGCAGAACCGTCGCTGGTTCGAGCTGTCGGCGCGCGCCGCCCGCCTGGAGGCCTTCAATATGCCCCTGATCGACATGTTGGCCAACCTGAGCCTCGTCGCCGTCGTCTGGTACGGCGGTCTGCTGGTGATGGGCCAGCAGGTGACGCTGGGCGAGCTGGTCGCCTTCACCACTTATCTCGGCCAGTTGGCCAACCCGGTACGCCGGCTGGGCATCATCATTCCGGCGCTGGCCATGGCCAGCACCGCCGCGGCGCGCATCTTTGCCATCCTCGACGTCGAGTCTGAAGTGCAGGACGCGGCCGGCGCGAGGCCGCTCGTCGTGAAAGAAGGAGTCGTGCGTTTCGAGGACGTGGCATTTGCCTACGACGACGGCCATCCCGTGTTGCAGGGTATCGAGTTCACGGCGGCGCCGGGCGCGGTCGTGGCCCTGGTCGGAGCCACGGGCGCCGGCAAATCGACGATTATCAACCTGCTGTTGCGCTTCTACGACCCGACGGCGGGGCGGGTCCTCGTGGACGAGCAAGACATTCGTAACGTCACCTTGCGCTCGCTGCGGCGGCAGATCGGCGTCGTGCTGCAGGAGACGACGCTTTTCGCCGGCACGGTGCGCGATAACCTAGCCTACGGCCGGCCGGCCGCTGGCGAGGCGGCTATCGTGGCCGCGGCGCAAGCGGCGCAGGCGCACGACTTTATCATGACGCAGTTGCCCCACGGCTCCGACACGGTCGTGGGCGAGCAGGGCACGACGCTATCCGGTGGGCAGAAGCAACGGCTGGCGATCGCGCGCGCGTTGCTGACCGACCCGCGCATTCTGGTTCTTGACGACGCTACGGCCAGCGTGGACACCGAAACGGAGCGGCTCATCCAGCAGGCGCTGGCGCGGCTCATGGCCGGCCGCACCACCTTCACCATCGCCCACCGCCTGAGCACGGTCCAACGAGCGGACGTGATTTTGCTGCTGCACCGGGGGCGCATCGTCGCGCGCGGCCGGCACGAAGAGCTGATGCGCCGCTCGTCACGCTACCGTGACATTTGCGCCCACCAGCTCCGGCCCCAAGCGGCGGCCGCTTCGCTAACGGCGAAAGAGAGCGAGCGATGACTTTTCGCATCGGTAGCAGCAGCAGCAATATGGGCCCGCGCGGGGCGCTGCGGGAGTTCGGCCACGAAGAAGAAGGTAAATTCTTCGACCGCCGTCTGGTGCTGCGTCTGCTCGGCTTTTTGCGCCCGTACCGCCGTCGCATGTGGCTGGCGCTTTTTTTCATGCTCGTCGTCACCGGCCTCACTTTGCTAACGCCTTACTTAATCAAGGTGGCCATCGACGGCGCCATCACCACCGGCGACAGGCCTTTGCTGGCGCGCGTCTCGCTGGCCATTGGGGCCGCATTCCTCGGCCTCTACGCCGCTACGGCGGGGCAGCGCTATTTGCTTGGCTGGGTCGGGCTGCGGGTGCTCACAGACATGCGCGCTCGCCTCTTTCGCCACCTGCAGCAGCTTCACCTGGGCTACCACGACACGCACATCACCGGCGTCACCGTCTCGCGCGTGATCAACGACGTGTCGGTGATCAACGATTTGCTCTCGCAGGGACTGGTGACGCTCGCCGGAGATCTGCTGGTGCTGGTGGGCATCATCGTCGTCATGCTTTCGATGAGCCCGCGCCTGGCCCTGCTCACCTTTGCCGTGTTGCCGCTCATGGCGCTGTCCACCGCCGTCTTTTCCCGCTACGCCAAAGCGGCCTACCGCCACACGCGCGCGACGATAGCCGGCCTCATCGGTGTCTTGGCGGAGCAGATCGCCGGGATGCGCGTGATCCAGGCCTTCGCGCGCGAGGAACGGGAGCAGGCTCGCTTCGACGCCGTAAACGCCGCCAACCGCGACGCCTTCGTCGACGCGGTGTCGCTTTCCTACACCTTTTTGCCCAGCGTCGAGTTTCTGGGGATGGCCGCGACTGCCATCGTGCTCTGGTTTGGTGGGCGCGCCGTCGGCGCCGAGGTGACGCTCGGTGTGCTCGTCGCCTTTCTCGCCTACGTCAGCCGCTTTTTCCAGCCGATCCAGGAGCTGAGCCGGCTCTACACGACGATGCAAGGGGCTATGGCCGGCGGCGAGCAGGTGTTGAAGTTGCTGGACACCGAACCGGCGGTGCAGGATGCGCCCGACGCCCTCGCCCTACTACCCATTCGCGGCGATGTCGAGTTGGACCACGTCTCCTTCGCCTACGGCGACGGCCTGCCGGTGGTGTTACACGATGTGTCGCTGACTATTGCGGCAGGCCAGGTCGTCGCGCTGGTAGGGCCGACCGGGGCGGGAAAAACGTCGATCGCCAACCTGATCGCCCGCTTTTACGACGTGACCGGCGGCGCCGTGCGCATCGACGGCGTGGATGTGCGCTGCGTGCGCCAGCAGTCGCTGCGGCGGCAGATGGGCCTCGTCTCCCAGGATCCGTTTCTCTTCAGCGGCACAGTTGCCGACAACATCCGCTTCGGCCGGCCGGAGGCGCCACAAGCAACACTGGAGGAAGCGGCGCGTCTGGCAAACGTGCACGACTTTATCGAGGCGTTACCACAAGGATACGACACCGAGATATTGGAAGGCGGCGTGAACCTGTCGTTGGGACAGCGTCAGCTCGTCTGCCTGGCGCGCGCGGTGCTGGCCGACCCGCGTATTCTGATTCTGGATGAGGCCACGGCCAGCGTGGACACGGGCACCGAAGCGCTGATTCAGGAAGCGTTGGCCCGCTTGTTGCGCGGCCGCACGGCCATCGTCATCGCCCACCGGCTCAGCACCGTGCGCGGGGCGGACCTGATATGCGTCGTCGAGGGCGGTCGGATCGTGGAGCGCGGCCGGCACGAAGAGCTGCTCCAGCGCGACGGCCTCTACCGCACCCTCTACGAGCGCCAGTTCCTGCCCGCCGAGCGCTGATAGCCCCATTACTGTTGACGTAAGGCGACAATGGGTTCTCCCGCAGTTTACGCGAGCGTAGCGGTGGAAATGAACAGATAATGGAAAGCCTTTCTTCAAAGGAGGCTTTCCCAGCATGTTCAGCGAGAGCATGTTCAGCGAGGTTCTCTTTCCCCTCGGCATTCAAGTTGATGAGGTGCAAGTAGACGAAGAAGAAAGGATAGTAGTTTATCTGTCCGGCTCCGAACCAACCGCTTGCTGCCCTTACTGTCGCGTCCAGGCAAAGCGAATCAACAGCCGTTACCGGCGCCATCCAGCCGACCTTTCTTGCCTCGGCTATGAAGTAAGCTTGCGTTTACTGGTTCGCCGTTTCTTCTGTGCCAACCTCAACTGCCCATACGCCACCTTCGCAGAGCAATTTCCCGCTTTGCTACCCTCTCGTTCCAGACGTACATCTCCCGAAGTCGAGATGCCCGCGGCGTGCGTTGATTGGATGGCGGAACAGGGCTAGCCCGTTTCGCCTCAACTGGACGCGAGAAGGTTCCGGCAGTTGGCTCCGGAACCTTCTCTCATTGATTCCATGACGCGACACAACCTCCTTTTCATCTTCACCGACCAGCAACGGGCCGATTCCCTGGGTTGTTACGGGAGCACGACAGGCGCCACACCGAACCTGGACAGGCTGGCTGAAGAAAGCCTGGTCTTCGAAAATGCCTACGTGACGCAGCCGACGTGCACAAGGAACC
>JAICPS010000423.1 GCA_025929715.1 Anaerolineae bacterium
CTAGGCGGTGGCACCATGTATTTCCCCTTCATCGCCCAGATCGTCCCCACGGCGACCCCCAGCCCGACCCCAACGCCTACTCCCACCCCAACGCCGACCCCCATGCCGTCGCCGACACTGCCGCCGGGTGGAATGGTCGAATTCCGCGGCCTGTGGGTCACGCGCTTCAACTGGACCGGCCCTTTTACTGACGAAGAACCGGCCGACATCCACCAGATCGTGGACGACGCGCACTTCGCCGGCTTCAACGCCATCCTCTTCCAGGTTCGCGGCGAGGCCGACGCCTTCTACACCCCCGGCCTCGAACCCTGGTCAGAGCGCCTCGCAGGGCTGGGCCAGAGTCCTGGCTGGGATCCCTTGCAGGTCATGATCGAGCGCGCCCACGGCTATGGCATGCAGGTGCACGCCTATTTTAACGTCTATCCCGTTTCGAACTGCAACCCACCATCCGAGAGCATTAATCCCCGGCCACTCTACCATCTGCTAATAGACGAACATTTCACGACAAACGGTAAACCTAACGGTCTGCAGTGGACCCAGAGCGGTGATGTTGTTTGTAGCGACAACTATCGTATGGGCTCTCCCGCCTCACTCTTTCTGGACGACCACATGATTGCCGTAGCGACCGACATCGTGCAGCGCTACGACATCGACGGCCTGCACCTGGACCGGATCCGCTATGCCGGCAGCGGCACGTCGTGTGATCCCGTCAGCGCGGAGCGTTCCGGCGTCCCATGCTTCAGCGTACCCCCTTCCGGCTACGCCAGCTACCAGGACTGGCAGCGCGCCCAGGTCAACGGCACCGTCAACCGCTTCTACGAGACGCTCTTCGGCGACAACGGCCAGGGCGGCGTCGCCGACAAACCCAACTTCATGCTCTCCGCCGCCGTGTGGCCCTACTACGAGAGTGGGCGCAACAATTTGTACCAGGATTCCAGGGCCTGGCTCGCCGGGGGCTACATCGACGCCCTCATGCCCATGCTCTATGGCTCCTTCGATACCAGTCCGGCCGTCTGGAAAGATTATGCCGCCGGCTTTCAAAACGCCAGCGCCGGCCGCTACGTCATCCCCGGGATGCACGGCTGCTGCTACGCCGCTCAGGCCGGTACCTTTGACGACATCGCGCAACGCATCCAGGCGGCCCGCGACCTGGGCACGGCCGGACATGCCATCTTCGCCTACAACTACCTCAAAGACGGAGAATACTTCGATGACCTCCGTGCCGGACCCTACGCAGACCCTGCCATACCACCGCCAATCCCCTGGCACCCATAGGTTCGTAAACTCCCATCCTCCAGTTCTCTAATCTCCTCCCTGCACCACGCCCCTCCCGCCATCCACCGTCACCCGCTGCCCATCCTTCAGCCTCACACTCCCATCCACCGTCGCCATCACCGCCGGGATGCCATACTCCCGCGCCGTGATTGCCGCGTGCGACCCCGCGCTGCCCGTGTCTACGACCACCGCCGCCGCCTGCTGGAACAGCGGCGTCCAGGCCGGGTTTGTGTACGGCGCCACCAGCACGTCGCCCGGGCGAAGCTTCCCGAACTCCGAACCGTCGCGCACTATGCACACCGGACCCTCGGCCACTCCGGGGCTGCCCGGCGTTCCCTGAAGGAGTGCGTCGCGCGCCTGCCCGGTGCGCCGGTACAGGCGAGGGTCGATCAACGGCGTGCGCGCCAGCATGGCGCGCTTCTTCTTGCGCCGTTCCACTACTGCTCGTAATTCCGCGATGAGCGTTCTCTGCGGCGGCCACTTTTCATCCAGGCGCTCCAGCTCCTCCAGCCTCAAATGAAAAACGTCTTCTTTGTGCGCCAATACACCCTCGCTCTCCAGCCGTGAGCCCAGTTCCAACAGCGTTTGTCGCAGCACCGGCAGAATCAGCGTCGCATAATAGCGCGTGTCCTCACGGACCTGCGCAAACGTGCGCGCTGCCCGTAAGTGCGACAGAAACGCCCTTCTAAATGGTCCCAGCCGCAGCAGCGGGTGTGCCAGCACCTCGTCACGCGCCGCCGTCCATTGAGCCGTCCCACTCTCCGGTCTTGCTTCGCCGCCCGATAGCCCCTTCAATATACCCAGCACAAGTTCCGGCTTCTCCCTCCACGTCCCTTCCATCAGCGCTAGCGTGCCTCCTGCTTCGCGGTGCCCGTGTTCGTCCAGAAACGCCTGTAATTCTTCCAGGAACTCCCGACCCTGGGGCTGCGCATCCAGGGCCGCCCACAGTTCATTCGCCTCGTGAGCTGCGAACATCTCGGCAAGCGCCGGCTGCGACCGGATGCGCGCCGCCAGCACCTCTATAGCCCGATTTGCCTCCAACGTTTTCGTCTCCACGCCGGGTAAGATCAGCGTCCCAAATTGCTTCCCCCGACCAATCAGCGCCAGCATCACGCGCAGCAGGACCGCTGCCAGCATGCCACGAGGCAGATAACGGAACCTCAGCTCGAAGATCAGCGCCGGAATCGCCAGCGCTTCATGCACCGTCTTCAGTAACTCCTGCCAGGAAAACGCCTGTAATTCCCGTCCCTCCAGCTCGCGCACCCGCTGCAAAGCTTCGCCGATCAGCGGATCGGTCTTCCACTGAAAAGGATCATATTGCCGCGCCCGCCGAAGTAGACGGAATGGGGCCAAAAGCAGCCTGAGCGTTGGTCGTGCAGGTAGCTCGCCGCTAAAGGCCACAATGACGCCGTCTTCCTCTACCATCAACCGTTCTATTGGGGTCACCTTGAGTCCAATAAGTTGAAAAAACGGCGTCACAAATGCCGACCACATCAATCTCGGCCCCCAGGTAGTCGCCTCCAACGGGTAAGGCCGGCCTGGTATCATCTCCGCGAAAACGCCCGAAAGCAGTTGCACCGGTTTCGTCGCCTTGGGCGGCTGCTTGGGCAGCGCCGTCATCGGACGCGCCTGCAAAATGAACAAACTCTCGCCATCCCAGGCCCACTCCACGTCCTGCGGCGCGCCATAATGCGCCTCAATCTGCGCGCCCAGGCTCCCCAGCGCGCGGAAGGCAGCGTCCGGCATCGCCTCCACCTCCGCAACGCCCGTTCCAACAACATCTTCTGTGCCGCCGCCAGGAAGCGCGCGAATAATCACCTCGCGCCGCCCCGCGCGCCGCTCCGTAATGCGCCATCTGCCCCACTGCCGTCGCAAAACAAAGTGGTCAGGCGTTACGCGCCCCGAAACCACCGCCTCGCCCAACCCCGGGCTGGCCTCGATCACTACCTCTTCCCGCGCGCCGGTCACCGGGTTGGCCGTGAACATCACGCCCGCCGCCTCAGCCGCCGCCATGCGCTGCACGACCACCGCCAGGCTAACCTTCTCTTGCCCCATCCCCTGATGCTCCCGATAAGCTATCGCCCGTTCTGTCCACAGCGACGCCCAGCAGCGTCTCGTCGCCTCCAGCAGCGCCTGCGCACCCACCACGTTCAGAAACGTATCCTGCTGTCCCGCGAACGCCGCCTGCGGCAAATCCTCCGCCGTCGCGCTCGAGCGCACCGCCACCGCCCCTCCGCCAAGACGGTCATAAGCCTCCAAAATACATTCTTCCACAACCCGTGGCATCACCCCACCGCCAAAAGCCTCCCGTATCTTTGCGCCCGACGGTATCGCGCCGTCAGCTGCCGACAACATCCCCTCAATCGGCCCCTGCAACCCATTCTGCTTCACAAACTGCTCATAGGCCGCCGTGGTCACCACAAACCCCGCCGGCACATTCATCCCCATCCTAACCAACTCCCCCAAATTCGCCCCCTTCCCCCCTGCAACTTCTAGGTCAACCCGACCCACTTCATCCAGTTCCACAACCAGAGCATCGCGCATCGCCATACCTCCAGGAATTGTATAGACGATAAGGTTCTTGCTGTCAACGATTAACTATGGGGATTGAGAGGTTATCTCTGAGCACAATCTCTAATCCCCGGTTCTCCAACCCCACGTGCCCATCCCCCCCATTTCTGCTATCCTACCCCCACATCCAAGGAGCAACGCGTGTCAGACCCGGCCAACGACTGGTTGTACGACAAAGCCGAAATCAAAGAGCAACCCTTCCGCTCGCCCAGTCGCGTCGTCGGGCCCCTGATCGCCCGCTTTCGCTCCATGTGGAACAGCGTTTCTACCAAGTGGTACGTGCGACCGCTGCTTCAGCAGCAAAACCGCTTCAACGGCTTGCTCGTCGAGCGCCTGCACGACCACGACCAGCGGCTCTTGGAGCAGGACCGCGAGCAGACTGCCCTCGTCCATGACCTGGCCGAGTTGTCGGCGCAACTGGCGCAGACAAACCGCCTATTACTCTCCATCGACCGCCGGCTGCGGCGCCTGGAAGATGGCCAGGCGGCAGCTCAGCAAGAAAATCTGGACCGGTGAGCAAGC
>JAICPS010000477.1 GCA_025929715.1 Anaerolineae bacterium
CGCTGCGCCTGGAAACCGGCCCCTGCGATAACCCGCTCTTCCAGGCGTTCTTTGAAGCGGTGCAGCAGGCCGGCTATGAACTTACAGACGACGTCAACGGCTACCGCCAGGAAGGCTTTGGCGCCTTTGACCGCAACATCCATCGTGGGCGCCGGCATAGCGCATCCCGTGCATATCTTCAAAAAGCCATGGGCAGCCGCCGCCCCAACTTGCGCGTTATAACGAGGGCGCTGACCACGAGAATTCTTTTCGACGGCGCCCGCGCCGTAGGTGTCGAGTTCGTCACCCGCGGCCGCACCTCGCAAAAGGTGTATGGCGGCGAAATCATCTGCTGTGGCGGCGCCATCAACACCCCGCAGATACTACAGCTTTCCGGCATAGGCAACGCCCCCGAGCTGGAAAAGCTGGGCATCTCCATAGTGCATCACCTGCCCGGCGTCGGCGAGAACCTGCAGGACCACCTGGAAGTCTACGTGCAGTACGGCTGCAGCCAGCCGGTCTCCGTCTACCCCGCCCTCCAGAAACGCTACTGGCCCTGGGTGGGCTTTCAGTGGCTCTTTGGGCGCAAAGGCCCCGCCGCCACCAACCACTTTGAAGCGGGCGGATTCGTGCGCAGCAACGACGACGTGGAATATCCCAACGTGCAGTTCCACTTTCTGCCGCTCGCCATCCGCTACGACGGCTCTGCGCCCACCGAAGGGCATGGCTACCAGGTGCACGTCGGGCCCAACAACTCCGACGCGCGAGGGTGGATCAAGATCCAGTCGCCGCACCCCCGCGTGTACCCCAAAATTCAGTTCAACTACCTGTCCACCGCCAACGACCGCCGCGAGTGGGTCGAGACCATCCACTGCGCCCGTAAGATACTCAACCAGCCCGCCTTCGCGCCCTTCAGCGCCGGAGAACTCTCTCCCGGCCCGGACGTCGTTACGGACGAGCAAATTCTGGACTGGGTCGCTCGCGACGGCGAGACCGCCCTGCACCCCTCCTGCACCTGCCGCATGGGCGTCGATCCCCTATCCGTGGTGCACCCCGACACCATGCAGGTGCACGGCGTCCAGAACCTGCGCGTCGTCGACGCCTCCGTGATGCCCTACGTCACCAACGGCAACATCTACGCCCCCGTCATCATGATCGCCGAAAAAGCAGCAGACCTCATTCTGGGCAATACTCCCCTACCACCCTCCACCGCGCCCTTCTACCGCCACTCCCCGTAAAACGATTTTGTAAATCGTTTCCCCTACCCCCTCTTCACCTCCTCCGGCAAATCATACCACTGCACCCGCTCCCCGATCCGGTCCCGCGCCTTCCACCTCAGATTCTTCGGCGCTTCTTCCAGGGCCATGCTCAGAACGTCCAGCCGCTGCGCGATGGTCAATTTCTGGCTGCCCTCCAGATCATAGGCGTCCGCAAACTGCCGAACCTTTTGCGCGTTTATCGCCACCGTCTTATACAGCCCCCAGTCCTGGCAGCAGAGATGCGTGATCATGCTCAGCCGAAACGTCTCCTCGTCGCCCTCCCCAAAGCTGTGATCCAGGATCAGCGCGCAAAGATCGCGTATGTCCTTCTCGTTGATCTGCACGATCTGCATCTTGGTCAGCAAAAGCTCCGCCAGAGGCAGCGTCAGCGGCTCCAGCGCCAGCCTTTCCGCCTCGATAGGGATACTGTGGCACATGTGAAAGCGATTCACAAACACGTCGATCTGCCGCTCTCCATCGTCCTCATAAAACAGCAGGCGGCGGTCGCCGTTGAGCAGGTTGAACGTCTGGTTAGGCGCGTACCCCAGCCCCCCTAGGAGCGCCTCCACCCGGTCCGTCCGCTTGCTCGCCAGCACAAAGTCCAGGTCTGGATACCGCCGCGCCAGCGAGCGGTGCGTGGCGCTGGGCGAATGGATGCGCACCGCAAGACCGCCGAGCAGGCGCAACACCACACCCTGCTCGGCGGCCATTTCCACAATGCGCTGCGCGTCTTGTTCTAACCGGACGACGTCACTCACGACCTATTCCGCCGGAATCTCCTTATAAAGCATATCCAAACTAACCCCCCTGGAGCGACGATAGTTGCGCGCCGCTACGTAAATGACCAGCGCCAGGCCGTACATCGCCAGCATAAAGATCATCGACGAGGTGTTGGCGTAACTGATACCATACAATCCGTTGGGATCTACAAGCCACTCGTACAGCAAGAACAGCAGGAAAGCAGCAAAGATCACGCCGGCAATGGTAATCAGCGGAATGCCGGCGATCTTATATTTGGCGATAGGAGAAGCCTCATACAGCTCCTTCTTAGTATAGGGCAGCAGAATGGCGCTGATCGTCGAGCCCAGGTAAGTGACGGCGATCACCAGCGTAGACATCAGCGTCAGGCTGGCAAAGTTGGCAATGTTCCACACGTACAGAATCGAGACGATCAGTCCCGGCACCACCATCAGCGCCAGCGCCCAGATCGGCGTGCGTGTCTGCGGGTGCACTGTCGCCACCGCTTCCGGCAAAACGCGGTCGAAAGCCGCGGCGAATATTACCCGCGTCGAGGACAGAAACACCGTGCCCGCCCAGCCGAAGAACCACATGCTCATCGCCAGAATCACGATCAGCTGCAGAATACGACTATCAGTAAGAAACATGGCCAGCATCGCCGGATACGGCCAGAAATTCAGGGGCGGCGGCTGATCTGTAAAGCCCCAGCGATAATTCCAGTAAGCGCCGTTCGCATTCATGTAAAAGTCCCAGCCAATCGTCTTGTTGATCAGCAAGAAAAAGACGACGGCAAGCAAGGTAGTGAAGATCAGCGCAGCGCCCATGCCCCAGACGTTCTTCTTGAAATCGTCGGCGCCCTTCACTTCCCCGTACAGCGTCGCGCCCCAGTTCGGCCACAGGTTGAAAAAGACAATGTAGGGCATCGCCAGGAAAATGGCCGCCAGCGTGCCCCCTGCCAGCGGCATCACAGCGCCGGCATCCTGCCCGGCCGCCATCGTCGCCTCGTAGATAGTTCCGCCCAAAGCCGCTCCCGCTCCAAACATCGGCGGCGCCTGCTCTTCCAATCCGGTCCGGAAGGCGGCCTGGTTGCCAAACAGGAGGAACAGGAAGACGATGGCCAGCCCTGCCATACCTACCCAGAAACAAAACTTTTGCACCCTGGCATACGAGCGCATGCCCAGCGCAATGATCACCGCCACATAAGCCACCGTAATCAGCGAGACGATGAACCAGGCCGTTGGGCTCCACGCAAAAAAGTTCGCAGCCTCCTGCAATCCCAAAATGCCCAGCAACGGCACAAAGAACTCGTGCCGCAGCATGTCGGCGTAAAGCGGGGTCCACAGCCAGAGAATGAACCACCAGCCCGTGACCGCCAGCACAAACCCAAGGCCGCCGCCCAGGATACGGCTTTGCCACACGTAATCGCCGCCCGCGCGCGGCATCACGGCAATCAGCGAGGCGTAAACCACCACCTCGGCGAGAATGATCGCACCGGCAATGAGCGCCGTCGGCAGCAACCCGCCCTCGAGGTAATACATCTGGCTGAAAATATAAAGGCCCAGCGTGATCAGGTTTATCGAAAAGAAAGCATAGATAAACGCATCAAACACCGACCACGAGCGCACCAACCCCGTCGCCTTCCGCAAAAACAACGTCGAACTACTCATCTCAATCCCTCCTTAGATTGTGCTAGATAGTGCTGTGGCCGGTCTCCGACCGGGCCACCGGCAGGCACGGTCAGTAGACTGGCCCGACCTAACTCCTCCCCTACCCCGTCGTCAACATATAACTCCGAATCCCCTTCCGCCGGTCCAGGTTCACAATGGCGCCCTGCAACACCCCCTGTTCATA
>JAICPS010000763.1 GCA_025929715.1 Anaerolineae bacterium
TTGTGGTTGCAATTCGGGTGGGCTAACGTACTGTTGGCGACTGTCCAGAGCGATGCGCGCGACATCCGCGCGCTGCGCAAGTAATAGAGGAACGTGCGATTGAGCCTCGACGACGATGGCGTTGATTATCCACAACGGCCGGAAAGTGAAGACGGCGCCTTCCGCCTGGAGCCGCTCAAGCTGGGAACGAAGGTCTTGCTGGCTGGTGTTGGCGGTCTCCTGCAAGCGGCTTACCACGGCAGCGCGGCGCTCTACTCTGTTTGCTGGCAGACTATGAGTGAGATCGGCCTGGGCCTCAAGATGCACGATGAACGGCGTGGCTGCCCGCGGCGCTTCGTCCAGTCGTTCCTGCAGCGCCTTATCCAACTTCTCACGATTATCGGGCGCCTGGGATCCGACTCGTGAGACGTGAAACAATAGCACGATCATGAGCAGGGGAAGCAGAAAGGCTAGGCTTAACAGGCCGGCTCTTTTAGTCATATCTCAACTGGGCGTCAGGAACCCCACTAGAATTATGGAATGGTACTCTTGATAACGCAAGCGTACCTACCGTTCTTCGCGCCCTCGGATGAATTCACGGCGAGCGCCCGCTACTTTAACCAGAGCACCTTGTACGGTGACATCGCTACCTCTCCCGAACCCAGGGTCTTTTCGGTCAACAGGTCAGTCCAGCCGGTCCCAGGTAGCTGCACCGCAACTCCCTCGCCAGAAACGTTGTGAAGGCAAATCACCTTCGCCGGCCCGGAACAGCGCTCTACGGCAAAGACAGATGGATGGAGTTCAAGTATGCGCTGCTCTCCATAGGGATCAAATGCCATCTCCGTTGTGCGAACTTGCAGAAGGCGCCGGTAACCGGCAAACACTCGCCGCCGCAATCCTTCCTGTAGCTCGAGTTCGAGCCTTTCGCGCTGCAGCTTCTCGCGGTTGATCGTCCGTTTCTGCCCCCTCAACTCCACACCTGCTCGCCAGCTCCGGGATCCGAAGAGGCTGTGGAAATAGATCCCGGGAACGCCGCGGAGGGCGAGCATGATCGCCTGGGAGGCCAGAAAGCGCCGCGCCGCCAACGCATCATCTTCAAACGTATGCGGATCGCCGAGCGCGTCTAAATAATTGACGTTCAGCTCGTAAACGCTTTGTGTACCGTCGGCGTTCGTCTTGTATGACACAAACCCACCCAACGCCTCGACCCGCTCCGCCAGCGCGTCAATGTCATCCGCGCTCAAAATACCTCTCGCTGGCGTCACCCCGATGCCGTCATGTGATGCCAGAAAGTTAAAGAAAGTCACCCGGTCGGAAGGTAATGTTAGGTCGCGCGCCCAGCGCGCCAGCGTGCTGGCGTCGCCGGTGTGGAAGGCGTGAAGCGTCAGCGGCGGCAGAGAGAAATTGTAGACCATTTGCGCCTCGTTATAGCCATCGCCAAAATAGCTCACATTTTCCTCGTGCGGCACATTCGTCTCCGTGATCAGCGCTACCTGGGGCGCGACCTCGTCGAGCACTGCCCGCAATAGTTGAATAAGGGCGTGGGTTTGCGGCCGGTGCAAGCAGTTGGTGCCGGCCTCTTTCCACATGAAA
>JAICPS010000436.1 GCA_025929715.1 Anaerolineae bacterium
CGTGTTGAGCGTAATCATTCTAACAGGCGGCGTATTTTTGTACCGCGTTGTATTCAGCCGCGTCAACGTCGCTGCCGTTATGGGAAAGGGCTCGGCGACCGATCTACAACTGCCGCCGGGATTTCGTTCCAACGTTTTTGCCGGCGGGCTAAACGGACCACGCTTCATGGCGCTCGGCCCCGACGACGTGATCTACGTCGCCGACCGCGGAAACAATCGCATTGTGGCGCTGCCCGATGTGGACAACAACGGTGAAGCTGACGAGATACGCGTGTTTGCCGGCGACGTGAGTGCGCCACACAGCCTGGCTTTCCACGATGGCGCCTGGTATGTGGGTGTGCCTACCGGCGTCATTCGTCTCCGTGATACCGACGGCGACGGTGTTTCTGACCAACGCGAGACAATTATTGGCGATTACGCTACCAGCGGGCATAACACGCGCACCGTCGAGTTCCTCCCTGGCGGTCGCATGGTGGTTTCAGTCGGATCCAGTTGCAACGTTTGCGAAGAAGAAGACGAGCGCCGGGCGGCAATCGTCGTGTACGACGGGGCCGACGGCGGCGGCGAGCGCATCTACGCCTCTGGCTTGCGCAACGCAGTAGGATTGGCCGTGCATCCGCAGTCGGGGGAATTGTGGGCCAGCAACAACGGTCGCGACCTGATGGGCGACGACAGCCCGCCGGAAAACATTTACCTCGTGCGCGATGGGGTCGATTACGGCTGGCCCTATTGCCACAGCGGCGACATCATCGATCCCGACCTAGGCGCCGCTGGCGCGTGCGAGGGCGTCGGCCAGCCTGTGGTCGAAATGCAGGCGCACTCGGCGCCGCTGGGCATTGCCTTCTATACAGGTCAGATGTTTCCTGAGGAGTATCACGGCGATCTCTTCATCGCCTTTCACGGATCCTGGAACCGCAGCGTGCCGACAGGCTACAAAGTGGTACGGCTGCCTTTCGAAGATGGACAACCGCTTAACGCCGCGGCCCCGGCCGTACAGGATTTTGCCGTTGGCTGGCTCGACCGCCAAAGCAACAATGCCGCCGGACGCCCGGTGGACGTACTCGTAGGCGCAGATGATGCGTTATATGTGAGTGACGATAAAGGCGGGTTTGTTTATCGGATTGTTTATGAGAGGGGAGATTAGAGAACTGGAGATTGTCCGAACTGCGTTCGGGCGAGATTGGAGACCCGTCATTCTGAGCCATGCTCGTCTGCGAGCAGTCTGCGGAGCGAAGAATCTGTGAAACACGTGCTTATTACAGGGGTTTCGACAGGAATTGGCTATGCCGTCGCGCACGATCTCGTACACGCCGGCTATCACGTATTTGGTAGCCTGCGCTCCGAGCGCGACCGGGAACGCGTACAGGCTGAGCTCGGCGACAACTTCACAGCGCTGATCTTTGACGTGACCGACCATATCGCGATCGAGGATGCTGCCTCTCAGGTTGCGGCAGCGCTCGAAGGCCAGAATTTGACGGCGTTGGTCAACAATGCCGGCATCACCACACTGGGTCCGTTGCTACACATGCCACTCGAGGAGTTGCGCAGGACGTTTGAAGTGAATGTCGTGGGGCTGCTTGATGTGACCCAGCAGTTCGCGCCGTTGTTGGGCGCCCGCCAGGATGCGCCTCAGCCCAGGGGCCGCATCGTCAACCTCAGCTCGGTCAGCGGACGCGTCGCCTATCCCTTCCTGGGCGCCTATGCCGCCTCTAAGCACGCGCTGGAAGCGCTATCTGATTCGCTCAGGCGAGAGTTATTGCTATACAGCGTGGACGTCATCCTCGTCGAACCGGGAACTGTCCGCACGCCCATCGTGGGCAAGTTTGCCGAGCAGATTCAGCGCTATCTGCATACAGACTACGGGCCATTGCTGCGAAAAGTGGCTGAACAGGTAGAAAAGCGCGAACAGTCGGCCTTGCCTGTGCATGCAGTAACCCGCGTCATCCGTAACGCCATCGAGAGCCCCAAACCCAAAACGCGCTATCCCATCCCCCGCAAATGGCTCAGCGGCTGGCTGCTTCCCCGCTGGCTCCCCGACCGTTGGCTTGACGCCTTCGTGGCGCGGCAGTTAGACCTATGATCACGCAGCTCCCTACAGTTGCACAATTTAATTCAATTTGTGTAATTCGTGGCGAAACTCAAACCCGCGTCACATATTCCATGGAGCGCGTGTCCACTCGGATCACGTCGCCAACTTCCACGAAAAGCGGCGTGCGCACCTTGAGACCCGTCTCCAGGACCACTTCCTTGGTGGCTCCCGTCGCCGTATCTCCGGCGACCGCCATTTCGGAGCTGACCACTTCCAGATCCACGTTGGGCGGCAGGTTATAGTCGATTACTTCGCCCTCATAAAGAAGCAAATCCAGCTCCATGTTGTCCTTCAAGAACCGGGCATCTTCGCCCATCACGTCGTGGTTTACACGGCGCTGTTCGTAGGTATCCTGATCCATGAACACATAGAAAATGCCGTCATCATAAAGGTACTGCATGGGTCGCTTATCCATGCGCACATCTTCCACGCGATCGCCCGAGCTGAAAGTCAGCTGCACGTTAGCTCCCGTACGCATATCGCGCACGCTCACGCGGATGGTGGCCTTTCCGCGGCCGGGCTTGTTATGGGAATATTCCGTGACTTTATAGAGGCTGCCGTCATGCTCGAAGGTCGTGCCGCGGCGTAACTGGTTAACGTCAATCATCTCTTTTAGAACTCCTTTTGACAATCGCGGGAGTGTATCACAAAGGTCCCTCACTGTCAGCAGTGCCCGCGCTCGGTTTGCCCGCCCTTTTAGCGACGTGCTACAATCACATACGCGTTTTTCTTGAGATCAGTACATAGGCGATTTGCGGCAAGGGGCAATGCGCGATGGTTTAATTGGTCGCGGATTGCCCGCATAGAGGAATTTCGAAGGTCGATGCCAGTTCAAATTGAGCAGGTGCAGTCGAGCGCCCAACTGCGCGAGTTTGCGGCGGTTCCCTGGCGCGTCTATGAGCAAGATCCAAACTGGGTCCCCTGGCTCTATTTTGAGCGGTTGGATTTTTTCAATAAGAAGAAAAACCCGTTCTTTGAGCACGCCGAGGCCGACTACTTCATCGCCCGGCGCGACGGCGATGCTGTTGGCGTGATTGCTGCCATCCTCAACCACCGCCACAACGAATTCCAACAGGAAAACGTCGCCCATTTTGGCGTTTTCGAAGTGATGAACGACCGCGAGGCGGCCCTGGCTCTGCTGGACGCCGCCTGCGCATGGGCGCGCAACCGCGGCGTGGATCGCATCGTTGGCCCCATGAATCTCTCCACCAATGACGAATGCGGTACGCTGATAGAAGGTTTCGATCGCCCACCGGTGGTCCTGATGACATATAACCCACCTTACTATCTGGACTTCCTCGAAGAGGCGGGATTCGAAAAGGCCATAGATCTGCTGGCCTGGATCGCCAATCTGAACGACCTCGTCGAAAATATGCCGGCGAAGCTGCAACGCGTGGTCGGCCGCGTAAAGCAGCGCTATGGCCTTCATGTTCGTCCCGTCGATATGAAAAACTGGGACGCCGAAATTCAGAACATCAAAAAGATCTACAACAGCGCCTGGGAACGCAATTGGGGCTTTGTGCCTATGACCGACCATGAAATTGAGCACCTGGCGGCGAACCTGAAGATGATTCTCGATCCGGCGCTGCTGTTTATGGTTGAGCATGCAGGCGAAGCCGTAGGCTTTTCGCTTACCTTGCCCGACGTCAACCAGCCCCTTGGCCGCATTCGTCCCGGCCCCTCGCTGTTCAGCTCCTACCTGGGCGCGGGCCGCCTGTTGTTGCAGCGCTATCACACAGACCTCGTGCGCGTATTGGCGCTCGGCGTCATGATCGACTTCAGGGCGCGCGGCGTCGACGCCTTGCTCTACTATGAAACCGCAAAGGCAGCCGCGCAGCGCGGCTACAAATGGGCTGAAGCATCCTGGATTCTTGAAACGAACGACAGCATGAACCGCTCGATTGAGTTAGTCGGCGGCGAAGTTTATAAAAAATATCGTATTTACGAAAAGCATTTGATTCAGAGGTAAATAGAGATGTTAGAACGTGCCCGTTCCCTCACCGAAGAACTGATCCGCCTGCGCCGCGAGATTCACCGCCACCCCGAACTGGGCTTCCGCGAATTTCGCACCGCGGCGTTGGTCGAAGAGACGCTCACCGAGATAGGCGGTATTGACGTCAAGACCGGTGTGGGCCGTACCGGCGTGGTCGGACAGATTGGCAGCGGTGACGGGCC
>JAICPS010000636.1 GCA_025929715.1 Anaerolineae bacterium
AAAGAGGGCCTTAAGGCGAGTGGTCCTCAGCGGAGCCATACGGGCGCGACGCGAGGCGCAGGCCAGGGCGCTGAGATGGCGCTGCACGCGATCAAGATGGACTACCCATGAGGTGACAACGATGGCCTATGCCTTACGCTTTCAGGTGCTGTTATTACCGAACCTAGCCTGGCCTGAATTCCGCCAGCGTTACCTGCGTCTGGAGGACCTGGGCTTTGACCTGGTGGGTACGGCGGATCACCTCGTCGATTGGACCAACCCCCCAAATCCCTGGTTTGAACAGTGGACCCAACTGGCCGCCATCGCCTCAGAGACCACGCGCATTCGGCTGTCGACCCTGGTGACTCAGATCCCGCTGCGCAACCCGGCGATGCTGGCGCACCAGGCCCTCACGGTGGACCACATCTCCAACGGCCGACTGGAACTGGGGCTGGGAACGGGACTTGAGATCGATCCCTCATACGGCATGATGGGGGTGCCCAATTGGAGCGCCAAGGAGCGTGTGGCGCGGTTTGATGAGTATGTCGATCTCGTTGACCAATTGCTATCCAACGAAGTCACCACGTATAAGGGCCACTTTTATGAAGTGAGCGACACGGTGATGAACCCGCGCCCGGTGCAGCAGCCGCGACCGCCGATCCTGGTGGCGGCGCTGGGGCCGGTGATGATCAAGCACGCCGCACGCTACGCCGACATCTGGAACAGTGCGAGCTTCGCCGAGGCGTTCGAGGCGCAGCTGGAGGAAACGCACGGCCGCATCCGGCGTGTCGATCAGCAGTGCGCGTCGATCGGTAGGGATCCGGCATCTCTGCGGCGTTCCTACCTGATGTTTGACGTCAAGGCGCGCTCGAGTGGCGGCCAGATCAACTACTACGCCTCGGAGACGGTTTTCGCCGACATGGCGCAACGCGTGATCGATCTGGGCGTCACGGATATCGGCCTCTACTATCCGGTGCTCGACGAACAACTGCCGGTGTTCGAGCACATCGCGCGCCGTGTCATTCCCGAGTTAAAGGCGACGCATAATTCAGGCGGGTAAATCAGGGCGAGTGCTGTCCGCAAACGTGGGATGGACACGTCGATCTCATCGCGTGGACGTTCCGACTTTGCCCAAAATGATATGCATGTCCAAGCGTCTGAATAGCGAAAAGACAGAAAAACGCTACGCTATAGCCAGGTCGGTATGGGTACGAAGGGAAGATAAGAGCCTATGTTATCTGCACTCACCGTCAATCGAGCTTTCATGCGCGAGTTCATCGAGGCGGGCACCCCCTGCTTTGCCCTCGGACTGGTCGAAGAGCAAGGGCAGCAATGCGGCTTTCTCGCCCTGCGGCCCGAGGAAGAAATTCCCCCCGAGATAGCCGATAGCGGGTTTGCTTTCGGTCATTCCCTCTATGGTAGCAGCAGCTTTGAAGTCCTTCATTTTGCGTTTCAGTTCTATGGCTTTCAGACCTACAATGTCCTGCTCAATCCCAACAATCCGCTGGTGCGGGCCGTCCTGGAGATCATGGTGGAGGGCGGGGATTACTTCTTCTTTGCGCTGTCGGAGAGCGGCCGTGTGGCTGCGTTTCGGACGGAAATCGGGCAGGAGACCCTCTCTCAAGTCAAAGCGAATCTCTCACGTCTTCGGCAATCGACTACGACGGAGAGCCAATATGAGCTGGCGCGTTGTGCTTTTGAAGAAAGCCCGGAGCCGGAAGGCGTCCTGCTCAACTGGGTATGCCGTGATAACATCGACTATCTCGACCTCAGCGAAGACCGGCTGGATTTAACCCCGGCGTAAGAGGCTCTCCTCCATGATTGATAATCCCGCCTCTGTGGAACGTCTGATGCGGAAGATGGAAGAGCAGTTGCCGATCCCTGCGCGCGCGACCAGCGTTCTGGTGCGCTTTTTACGGGAGCGTGGAATTAAACTCCCGGCCTCCCGTCGTGTGGAGATCGAAAGCGTCCATTACCTGGGTGACGAAGGTGGCATTGCCTGTGGTCTGAAGAGACCTGAGAGCAAGGAGGCGGTAGTTGTCTCCCTCACCCACCTGCGCGTGGAAGGAGGCCATCCGATGGCTCAAGCCATCCGTGCCTACCAGATCCACCGCACGGCGGCATTGGCCAGAGAGCAATAGCTTCGATCTTCGCAGACGATCAACGGTCCCCCGGCGGGTCTATAAAAGATGGGGCCAGAGCAGGCGAGGGTTACAGCAAGTGAAAGCCCTTAGCTGTCTGTATTCAGAACATCGTGGACACTAACGCTAGGTGTATTCAGATTATGCAAAATTACCCGTCATGCTGTTAGTAGAGGGGCTGGCAGAAGAGGATATCTCAGTGCTCTCCAGCAATGCCCCATAAGCTGAGAGTCGTACGCGGGCGCTAACCCAAAATCACCGCCATTGAAGAGAAGATAGGAGCGCTCCACACTATGAAACACGTCTTAGCGCCCCTCGTCGCGGCGTGCTCAGGGCAGGGGGAGATCACCGACTGCCCCATTTTGACGTCATGGGGTACGGATGAAAGGATAGCGAGGCACACAGATGAATGAGCAGGCAATGACAGCCAGCGGCGCCACCGGGCCCCGTGACGACGAGCGCTTGCGGCAGCAGGTGCTGCGTATCCT
>JAICPS010000258.1 GCA_025929715.1 Anaerolineae bacterium
ACCGCACCGTCCGTTCATCGACGCCGTGAAAATTGCCTGTCCCGAGTGCGGCGGCAAGGCCAGTCGTATCGCGGACGTGGGCAACCCCTGGCTGGACGCCGGAATCGTCGCCTTCAGCACCCTTCACTACCGCGACGAGCCCAAATACTGGGAAAAGTGGTTCCCGGCCGACTTCATTACCGAAAGCTTCCCGGGCCAGTTCCGCAACTGGTTCTACAGCCTGCTCGCGCAAAGCACGGCGCTGACCAACCGCCCGCCGTTCAAGAACGTGCTGGGCTACGCCAGTTTGCTGGCGGAAGATGGGCGGGAGATGCACAAATCGTGGGGCAATTCCATCGAGTTCAATGAAGCAGCCAACACTATGGGCGCCGACGTCATGCGCTGGCTCTATCTGGACCACAAGCCCGAGCAAAATCTACTATTCGGCTATAACAAGGGCGACGAAACGCGAAGGCGGTTCTTGATTCCCTTGTGGAATGTGTATAGCTTTTTTGTGACGTATGCGAATTTGGATGGGTGGGAACCAGAGATTGACCGAACTTCGTTCGGTCGAGATTGGAGATTGGGAGATCGGGAGATTGGCGATCAATCTCCAATCTCCCAATCTCCCGACCCCGGTAACGCCCAGCTAGACAAGTGGATCGTCCAGCGCCTGAACGAGACAATTCTATTGGTCACCGATCAGTTAGAAGCATTCCGCTCTGATGGGGCGACCACGGCGTTGGAGGGGCTGCTGGACGACCTTTCCAACTGGTACGTACGGCGCTCCCGTCGGCGATTTTGGAAGAGCGAGACCGATGACGACAAGGCGGCGGCTTACGCAACGCTATATCACGTGCTGATAACGATGACACAGTTGCTCGCGCCGTTCATTCCGTTCACCACGGAAGCGATATACCAGAACCTGGTGCGTAGCGTCGACCAGGACGCTCCCACCAGCGTGCACCACACCCTGTATCCACGGGCGGATGCCGCGCGGCTGGAGCGCGAGTTGCTGGACAAGATGCGGTTGGCCATCACCGTTGCCGGCCTGGCCCGCGCCGCGCGCAGCGCTGCCGACGTCAAGCTGCGCCAGCCACTGGCACAGGCGCGCGTCAACGTGGCCTCGCAAAAGGAAAAAGCGGACATTCTGGAGCTGGCCGACGTCCTTGCAGAGGAGATCAACGTCAAAGAAATCGAGGTGGTCGCCGAGGTGGGCGAGCTGGTGAACTACAAGATCATGCCCAACAACCGCATCCTGGGTCCGAAATACGCTGCCGACTTCCCCAAAGTGCGCCGCGCATTGATGGCGCTCGACCCCGCTCAGGCTGTGGCGACCTTGCAGCAATACGGCGAGCTAACGCTGGCGCTGGACGGCGAGACGATCATCCTGGACCAGGAAGAAGTGCTGGTGCAGACGGAATCGCGCGGCGGCCTCGCAGTCGCCAGCGACCGCGGCGTGACCGTGGCCGTGGACACCGCGCTGACGCCAGAACTGGTGCAGGAAGGGAACGCCCGCGACCTGGTGCGGGCCATCAACAACATGCGCAAGGAGGCCGGGCTCGAAATCGACGACCGCATTCACCTCACTTACGCCCCACCGGCCGATGAGCAGGTAGCAGCCACGCTCGAAAATTTCGCCGAATTCTTGCAGCAGGAGACGCTTGCCCTGAGCCTGGAGCCTACCTCAAAACCCCAGGGCGAGTACACCGGGACGGTGAGGGTAGCCGACGCTGATTTAGTCATTGCACTGCGCAAGGCGTAGGGAACTTTCTCGGAAACTGGGAGTTTCCGGGAATGTCAATGGCGGGTACAATCCTGCAGATCAACTCAGGAGGCTGCCATGCGTCGCCACATCTTGCTGATCGTGCTAATCATGACGGGCGTCACAGGCCTGGTAAGCGGCCAGGGCGAAACGCCGGCCGAGCCTGAGCCGATCCTCGTTGCGCCCGAGCCCGGAACCCCGCCTGTGTTTGGCCCGCTCACCGGCATGTGGACCGATTCCGTAGAGGTAGAGGCCGAACAAGTACCCCCGCCGCTCCTGACGCAGAATCACGCGTCGGATAGCTGTAGCGACGCACCACTGCTGGGCCTGCAAACGTTTGGCAACGCCGGCGACATCAGCACTGTTAACGATATGACTTCTTTGCCAAGTGACCCCGTGCTGGGCTGCATGTGGGGCACGCCTTCCAATGCGCGCGGCTATCGCACCGTCTGGTACAAATTCCTGGCCCCGGTCAGCGGGCGCCTGCTCATACACACCTCTTTCGAAGCCAGCGACTACATGGACAGCTACGACACGGTGCTGCAGCTCTATCGCAGCACGGACGGCACGTGCGGCACGCTGATGGTGATCGATTGTGATGACGACAGCAACGGCTTATTTTCCGAAGTGAGCACCTTTGTCATCGAGGGCCGCACCTACTACATCGAGGTCGCCGACTGGCACTTTGCCGTTCCCGAGGCAGCGACGCTGCGCTTGAGCGTGGTGCTGGAAGAAGGCGCGACCCTATGGCAGCGCTTCAGCGAGACCGGCTGGCCTCACCCGCGCAGCCGGCACAGCGTGGTCAGCGACGGGCGCTACATCTATATCATCGGCGGCGAGACGCCCAATCCGCAAGGGGAGCCCTTTCCAAGTCGCGTCGGCGAAATCGACCGCTTTGACACCCAGACGCGTACCTGGGCGACGCTGCCGCCCTTGAAACCGATCCCGCTCAACGCCTACTCTCGCACGTCGGCGGCGCTGCTGGGGGGGCACATCTATCTGCCCTCCGGCTACGTGGGCAACAATACCGCCTACGCTGGCATACACTGGGTCTACAACATCGCCGCCAACGATTGGGTCGAGGGCGTGAGCGTGCCCTGGGCCACCGCCTCGCCCAGCGGCCAGCCGTATGCCTGGCACCAAGCAGTTTCTTCGCCAGCCAACAACGGCTATTTCATGACCGGCGGGCTGCTGGCGGGCGATCCTGAGCAGCTCATCCCGCCAATCAGCATCGTGCCCACCGGCCGGTTGCTCTTTTACAACGCCAACAATGCCACCTGGAACACCGGACTGCCCGACATGGAGACCGCCCGTTTTTCGCACGTCGCCGCGCGGCTGGGCAACGAAATTTGCGTCGCCGGCGGCCTGACGCGACTGGAGCGCGACCCAGAGGAAGATCTGGCGGCTGTCGTGAGTAGCATGGAGTGCTATAATATCGCCACTCAGCAGTGGAGTGACCGCGCTTCCTTAAACTTCCCTCGTTTCGCCGCGGGCAGCGCCGTGGGGCCGGATGGGCGCTGGTACGTCTTTGGCGGCATCAACAGCTCGCTGAACAACGTAACGCTGACGGAAGTATATAATCCCGCCACCAATACCTGGCAGGTCCTTGATTCGCGCTACAGTGTCCGCCGCCCAGGCCGCGCCTGGCCGCGCGGAGCGTTCGCCAACAACGGGCTATGGATTTTTGGCGGCGAAGAAGTGCCGGGTAATGAGGTGGTGCCATTGGTAGAACGGCTGTCCGCGCCGGGTACCGGGCTATTCGTACCCGCCGTTTTCAGCGGCGGCAACCCGCTGGAGCCAAATGACACCTTTGCGCAGGCCATGCCCATCCAGCTCGGTCAGGTCGTGCAGCATACCTTTGATTCGCCCGACGACTATTTTGACATTTTCGCCTTTTTGATTGGTCCCGAGGACGAGTACGTGGCGACCCTGACTAACATCCCGGCGAATAACGACTATGACGTTTATGTTTATAACAGTAACAAGTTTATCGTGGGACACAGCACCAACGTAGGCGCCCAGCCCGAGACCGCGATCACCTTCCCGCTCGAACCGGGCGTCTACTACGCCATGGTCATGCGCACCTTTGGCAAGCCCGGCGGCCCGCCCTACCGCCTGACGGTGACGCCGACGGGACCGACACAACCCTAAATGTTCTCGTTCGTAGTGGGCATTTAGTGCCCCGCCGATCGGCAAACTTTTGAGTAATGAATTAATGATTGACAAAAGCAAACCGCTCCAAATCCTACACTTCGCAGACGCACACATCGACATTGCCAATTTTGGACGGCACGACCCGCAGAGCGGCTTGCCCGTCCGCGTCGTGGATTTTCTGCAGGCGCTGGACCAGATCATCGATTTTGCCATCGACGAGCAGGTAGACCTGGTGCTCTTTGCCGGCGACGCCTACAAGGACCGCAACCCGCAGCCCACCTTCCAGCGCGAATGGGGCCGGCGCATGATGCGCCTATCGAAGGCCGCTATTCCGACCGTGCTGTTGGTGGGCAACCACGACAACGCCCCCGCCAGCGGGCGCGCGCACACGATGCAGGAGTACGGCACGCTCCAGGTGCCGCACCTGCACGTCTCGGACAGTATTGAGCTGCTAGGCCCCGATGCGTTGGGCGTTCCCGCGCAGATCGTGACCATCCCCTGGGTGGCTCCCAACCGCATGCTGACGCGGGCCGAAACGGCGGGCCTGACGCCCGACGAGCTGCTACTAGAAATCGAAGACCGCGTGAGCCGCGGCGTGCAGACGATGATGGCCAATGCCGACCCTGACCTGCCCCTGATCTTGATGGCGCACGCCAGCGTGCAGGGCGCCAAGTGGGGCAGCGAGCGCACGGTGATGCTGGGACAGGAGCTGGTGCTGAGCCGCACCCTGGTCGCCGACCGGCGCTGGGACTACGTAGCGCTGGGCCACATTCACCGCCACCAGAGCCTCAACGAAGACCGTCACCCCCCCATTGTTTATCCCGGTTCCATCGAGCGCATCGACTTCGGCGAAGCGCGTGAGGAAAAAGGCTTCGTGCTCGCCGAGGTGAGCCGGGGCGCGTCTGACTGGCAGTTCGTGCCTTTAAAGACACGCCAATTCATAGACCTGGGAGTGGAGACGGCGGACGCCAGCACTTTCATGCGCGACGTTATGGCTCAGTTGCCGCCGATCGAATCGGTGCACGACGCCATCTGCCGCGTGCGTCTCAGCTATCCGCGCGACTGGGAAACGCTGCTGGACGAGAACGCCATCCTGGCCCACTTCGCCGAATCGATGAGCATTCAGGTACAAAAGCACCGCCAGGTGAGCCGCCGCGCCCGCCTGGGCGACAACGCTTCCGTCGAAACGATGCGCCCCGAAGAGCTGCTGCAAACCTACTGGCGCAGTATCGGGATGGACGAGGAAGAGCTGGGCGAATTGCAGCGGTTGGCGAAGGAGGTGTTGGGAGGGGTGGAAACATGATCCCATTACAACTCCAACTCACCAACTTCCTCTCCTACCGCGAGACCACCTGTCTCGACTTTGACGGCATTCATCTGGCCTGTATTTCGGGGCTGAACGGCGCGGGGAAGTCCAGCCTGCTCGACGCCATGACCTGGGCGCTGTTCGGCAAGAGCCGCAGCCGCAGCGACGACGACCTAGTCAACCGAGTGGCGGCGCACAGGGGAGACGCCGCCGAAGTGCGCTTTACCTTCGCCCTGGAACAGACCACCTATCGCGTCATTCGCCGGAAACAGCAGGGACGCGCATCGCTGCTGGAGTTCCAGATCTGCTACGGGGACGATCAGTGGCGCACGCTGAGCGAGGGCGGCGTGCGTCAGACACAGGACGCCATCCACAACCTGCTGCGCATGAATTTCGACACGTTCACCAATGCCAGCTTCTTTCTGCAAGGCCAGGCCGACGAGTTCACCACCAAAACGCCGGGCCAACGTAAGGAAATTCTGGCCGACCTGCTCAGCGTCAACCTCTGGGACCGCTATAAAGACGCGGCGACGGGGCGGCGCAAACGGGAGCAGGAGCGGCTGCTGGTGCTGGACGCCCGCCTGCATGAAATCGACGAGGAGTTGCAGCAAAAAGAGCAGCGCGAAGCGGAGCTTGAGGAAGCGAAGGGGGAGCTGGCGCTCTTAAGCGAGCGCCTGCGCGAACGTGAACAGCTGCTGGAGCAGGTGCGCCGCGTGGAAGCCGCCGCCCGCCAGCAACGCCAGCAGGTGCAGAGCCTGCGCGAGTCGCTGGCGCGCGCGGAAACAAGCATGGAGCGGCTGCAGCGGACGAAGGAACTGCGCCGGCAGGAGCGGGCGCAGTACGAAGCGCTATTAGCCGACGAAGAGGCCATCACGGGGGCGCATAAGGCCTGGCAGCAGGCCCAGGAGACGCTGAACCGGTGGCAGGAAATGGCCGACGCCTTTAACCGGTTGCAGCACGAGCGCCGCCCACACGAGCTGGCCCTGGAGCGGGCCCGCAGCAGCCTGGAACAGCAGGTGAGGGAGCTGCAACGCCGCCGGCAAGAGGTCGCCGCTATGGCGGAGGAGCAAGAACTGGTGAAGCAGGCGCTGGCCGAGGCGCGGCGGCAGGAACAGCAAATGCAGGCACAGCGGCAGGAGCTGGCAGAGAAAGAAGAGGCGTGGCACGAGGCCCGATCCGCCTTGCAGAAGCTAGAAGGCGCGCGCCAGATGCAGCAGCAGGAGCTGCAGCGCCTGCAGGCTGAAGCGCGGCGCATGGCACAGCAGGAGCAGGAACGGATCACCGTCCGGCAAAACCAGTCGCAGGCCCGCGAGGCCCTGCAAAAGGCGGAAGAAATGCTCGCAGCTGTGCAGCAAAAGCACGAGCGGCTGATGCAGGCTATGGCGGAGCGCGATAACCTGCACAATACACAGCAGACGCTGCGCGACTCGATGAA
>JAICPS010000474.1 GCA_025929715.1 Anaerolineae bacterium
CGGCCCAGGCTTTCGACGGCAATGCGCAGATCCTCGCCGTCCTCCAGATCATAAGATTCGGCGACGTCGCCAATCCCGCCAGCCAGCTTCTGCAGGTCCTCCGCTATCCCTTTCAGGTGCACCTCCACGTTCTGCCAGGCCAGTTCTACGTGATCCCATCCCGGCTGCGTGCGGATCGCCGCCACCAGCCGCACCTGCTCGGCATACTGGCTGTTGCGGCCAACGTGATCCAAAAAGAAATAATCCATCGCGCCGAAAAAATCCTCCAGGCGGCTCATCGCCTGCACGCCCGACGCACGCAGCCGCTCGGCAACGTCGTCAAGGACATTGCTCAGCTCCACCGGCAGCGCCGCCCGCGCGCGCGACTGCACGTCGCCCACCAGGCCCGCTCTCGGCCGGGTGATCTCCTCCAGCAAACTTTCTAAGAAGCGCCGGTCGGCGCGAAAGCTCAACCCGTCCGTGACCGCCGACTCCAGGTGATGCGCCTCGTCGATCACCAGGTCGCGGTAGGGCGGTAGCACGCGATTGCCCGCCGCTACGTCCGCCAGTAAGAGCGAATGATTCACCACCAGCAGGTGCGCTTGCTCCGCGCGGCGGCGCGCCACGTGCAGCGGACAGCGTTCCTCGCGGCAGGTGTCCATGCGGCAGGTGTCGTTATCGGCATTCAGCTTCGCCCAGGCCATCTGTTCGCCTGGAGTGCGCAGGCTGATTTCGCTCACGTCGCCATCTTTCGTTTTCGGCAGCCAGAGCAGGATCCGCGCGTACAGCGCCATCTCGTCTGCGCTCGACGGTCCGCTGTGCCGCATCTGCTGGTATAACCGCGTGCAAAGATAATTGCGCTTGCCCTTGAGAACCGTTGCGCGCACCTCAAAGGGCAAAAGCTTCTGCAGCTGGGGCAGATCTTTACTAACGAGCTGGTCCTGCAAATTAATCGTGTTGGTAGAGACGACCACGCAGCGCTCATTCCGCTCCGACCAAAACGCCGCCGGCAGCAGGTAACCGATACTTTTGCCCGTCCCTGTGCCCGCTTCCACGATCAGCTGCTGCTTCTCGTTAAAAGCGTCCACCACCGCCGAAACCATCTGTACTTGCTGCGCCCGGTATTCATAGTCCGGAAACGCGCGGCTGAAATTTCCACCCGGCTGCAATAGGCCGGTTATCACTTCTTCGTCCAATGGCTGCAGCTCATCGCGGGGGTTCAGCGTGTGCCCGTCCGGTCGCGGCGGTTGAAAGAGCCTATTTAATGGCCCCGCTCTACCAAAGGCCGACTTCCCGGCGCGCCGCAGGGCTTCTTCGAAAAACAGCGTTTCAGGCCAGTTCAGACCGCGTCCTGCTGCGACAATTTCGCTCAATTGGGCAAAGTCGAGCCCGCAGGCGCGTTTGAACAATAGCTGAAATAGGCCGGCCGCCTTGCGCGCGTCTGCCAGCGCGCGATGTCCGCGGCGTTGTACGCCTTCATCCAACCGCTCGCCTAATCCTAGCGTACGGGCCAGCTCAGCCAACGCATACCGGCCGGCATCCGGAAGCAAGATCGAGGCCAGCGTCAGTGTATCCAGCCGGTGCTGGCCGGCGCCGATGTAAGCCTGCTCCAGAAATCCCATGTCAAACGAGACATTGTGCCCCACCAGCACGTTATCGCCAATCACGCGCCGCAGCTTACTGCGCAGGCTGCGCAACGAAGGCGCGCCTTCCACCATATCGCCGGTAATGCCCGTCAATCGCGTGATAAACGGCGGCACATCCCGTCCCGGGTCAACCAGTGACGACCATTCGTCGACGATCTCGTCCTCGGTCATGGTTACTGCAGCCACTTCGATGACCGCATCGTCATAAGGATCCAGTCCGGTTGTTTCCACGTCGATAGCAACGTACGTTTTAATCATGAATCGGTATCCATTCTTTACATCGCGCCTAGCACGCCGCTGCCCACGCCATCGAGAGCCACGTCCGGGCAAAGATTATAGCACAAATATTCTAGCGTGTTACGTTCCCGCAAACTCAAGCTTCCGCCGGTAAGCCAACTTCCTGGAAAGTTTGCCCTTGGAGTTTCCGGGAAAGTTGCACTAACATTAGCTCATGACCCTGCAAGGAAAACACGTCCTCGTAACCGGTGGCACCGGCTTCATTGGCAGCCGCCTGGCGCTGCGGCTGGCAAGCGAACACGGCGCCCGCGTGACGGCGACAGGCCGCAATCTGGAGGCCGTATCCCACTTGCAACAGGCCGGCGTAACCCTACGTCGCGCCGATCTTCTCGACTTTTCCACAATGCGCGAGTTTTCGAGAAGCCACGACGTCATCTTTCACGTTGGCGCCTGGCTCGGCGCGCGCCACGGCGACGCCGAGAACGCCTGGGCGCTCAACGTCTTTGCCACCGACCAATTTGTCCGCATCGCCGCCGCTGCCAACGTTGCGCGCATCGTAGTCGTCAGTTCCATCGCCGCCTATGGGCCACCAAACGAGACCATCATGGACGAAAGTTACCCGCTCAATACGCGCCAGAGCTCAGTCTATGGACGCACCAAGGCCGAGGGTGAGCTGGTCGCCATGAGCACCGCCGCGGAGCTGGGCGTTCGGCTGGTTGTCGCCCGGCCCGGCATTGTTTACGGTCCCGGCAGCTATGGCTGGTCGCTGCGCATGGTGCGCATCTTGGAGCGAGGGTTGCCCGTCATCTTTGGCGATGGCGCGGGCCACGCCCATCCGGTCTTCATCGACAACCTCATCGACGGCCTGATACTGGCGGCCACTCGCCAGGAGGCTATTGGGAAGCATTTCAATTTTGTCGATGGTCCCGTTCCCTGGCGCGAATGGTTCGGCTATTACGCCCGCATGTGCGGGCGCTCGCCCCGTCGCCTCCCGCTATGGATGGCGTGCCTGGCTCTTGCCGCCGCCGAGCGCCTGCCTCTTGGCCTTTCCGTCGATCGCAATCTGATTGGCCATTACACCAACACGTCTATCTATCCCATCCAACGCGCCCGAGACCTCCTCGCTTACGAACCGAAAGTCAATCTAGAAGAAGGCATGCGGCGTACCGAGAGCTGGTTGCGCCGAGAAAATTACCTGTGAGCAGTTCAGCCTGATGTGGATGGCCGTCATTGCCGCCGGAGTGGCGCTGAGCGCACTGTTTCTATACTGGCTTCTGGTATCAACCGAAGGCGTCTATCTGGGTCGCCGCGTCGTCGTCTGGTTATATGATCTCACTGCCAACCGCTACGACGACATTAAGGAATACGACCCTGGCGACGAGTTCCTGCTGGTTACCCGCCCCGTGCTCAACGCCTTGTCTGGCATCGCACGGCCCAGGGTGTTGGACGTAGCAACCGGCACCGGGCGCGTTCCGTTTGACCTCTTGCAATCGCCGCATTTCGACGGCCATATCGTGGCGCTGGACGACTCGCGACGTATGCTCGACGTGGCCCGCCGCAAGCTGGCGCCATTTGAACACCGCGTTACGCTCATACAACACCCGGCCGTTCCTCTGCCCTTTCCCGATAAACATTTCGACGCCATCATCTGCCTTGAAGCGCTGGAGTTCTTCCCATCCGACGAAGCCGCAATGTATGAAATGGTGCGAGTTCTCCAACCGGGCCGCTACCTCCTCACCACCCGCCGTCGTGGCCGCGAAGGCAGGCTTTTCTTAAATCGCTACCGCTCGCGCGACAACATGCGCCAGATGCTCGAGCAAGCCGGCTTGCGCCAGATCCAGTTTCATCCGTGGCAAGTCAATTATGATCTCGTCACGGGCTTCAAGCCGCGATCATGAATCTCGAGCCGCAGCACCTGCTCTACGCCTACGCCCAGGGCATCTTCCCAATGGCCCACGAGAGCGGGGAGATTTTTTGGTATGATCCAGACCCCCGCGCTATCATTC
>JAICPS010000208.1 GCA_025929715.1 Anaerolineae bacterium
CGACTAACAGCCCTGCTGGAGAGCTACCAACGTAACGGCCGCAGCCGCCCAGCCTAGCATCGCGGCAGCTCACCGATGGTTTAAGCCGTGACCGAAGGGAGCAGAATGTTCAGAAACCGCAGAGTTCGCGAAGGACGTAGAGGATTTTCAGGTAGTAACCTCTCCAGCTCTCATTTTCTCAGCGTTCTCGGCGGACTGTGCAGTAGTTTTTGAAAACAGTGAGGGAGCCAGGTTCAGGAGGATAAATGGCCCAACACAGACGCGGCCACATTGAGTTGATCTGTGGCAGCATGTTTAGCGGCAAAACCGAGGAGCTGATTCGCCGTCTGCGCCGCGCCGTCATCGCCAGGCAGAAGGTCCAGGTCTTCAAACCGGCCATCGACGATCGCTATCACGGCGAAAGAGTAACCTCGCACAACGGCCTTGATTTTGAAGCCCAGCCGGTCGGCAGTGCCGCCGACGTTCGCCCCGTTTTAGCGCAGGACACCACCGTGGTCGCCATAGACGAAGTGCAATTCTTCGACCCCGGCATCGTGGCCCTGTGTGAGGCGCTGGCCGACGAAGGGCTTCGCGTTATCTGTGCCGGCCTGGACACCGATTTCCGCGGTGTGCCCTTTGGTCCTATGCCCGATCTTATGGCTCGCGCCGAACACGTGGACAAACTACACGCCATCTGCGTGGTCTGCGGGCAGGAGGCCAGCCGCACCCAGCGTCTCATCGACGGCCGTCCCGCGGCCTACGACGATCCCGTCGTACTCGTGGGGGCTGCAGAAGTCTACGAAGCAAGGTGCCGTGCTTGCCACAAAGTGCACGCGGCCGAAAACGGAGGATAACGTGGTTGGCGTCAAAGCAAACCTTTTCGACGATGTAAATGATGTCTTAATTGATCAGGAGCGCCTACAAGAGCGTATCCGCGAGCTGGCGCAACAGATTGAAGAAGATTATAGCGACGTCGAAAATCCACTGCTGCTCTGCGTCCTCAAAGGCGCGTTCATCTTTCTGGCCGATCTCACCCGCCTCCTGGAAATGCCCCATGAAGTCGATTTCATGGCAATCTCCAGCTACGGCGCCGGCACTACCAGCAGTGGCGCCGTGCGTATCGTCCTCGACCTCAAAGAAGATATCGCCGGGCGGCACATTCTGATCATCGAAGACATTATCGACAGCGGGCGCACGCTGGACTACATGCGGCGCAATCTGCTGGCTCGCTCACCGGCCTCGCTGCGCATCTGCACCTTACTCAACAAGCCGTCTCGCCGCGCCGTGGATGTGCCCGTCGACTACATTGGTTTCGACATTCCGGACGAGTTCGTCGTGGGCTATGGGCTCGACTTCGATCAGATCTATCGCAATTTTCCGTTCATCGCCGTGCTCAAACCACAGGTCTTTGCCGGTGAGCCCGAAGACGAATGAGTTTCTCCGGGAGCCTCCGCTTTTCGACCGGCTGCGCCCTCTTTTAGCCGGCCACGACACGCCCGTTTACCTGGTCGGTGGCGCGGTGCGAGACGCGCTGCTGGGGCGACCAAGCTATGATCTGGATTTTGTCCTCGCCGAGGACACTATCAGCCTGGCTTTCACCGTCGCCGATGCCCTGCGCGCCCCTGCCTACGTTCTGGACCGCGAGCGTGACATTGGGCGCGTCATTCTCCCGGCCAGCGGACGGTCGTCCGCAACAGTCCTGGACTTTGCCCGCTTTCGCGGCCCCGACCTCAGCGCAGACTTGCGCGCGCGCGACTTTACGATTAACGCAATGGCGGTCAAGGCTGCTGCGGAAGCCGGCGAAGAGGAAAGCATTATCGATCCCTGTGGCGGCCGCGCCGACCTGGAGGCACGCCTTCTGCACCTCACCCACCCCGCCGCCATTGCAGACGACCCTCTACGCGCCCTACGCGCCGTGCGCCTCTCACGCCAGCTAGACTTCGAGATTGCCCCAGAAACTGCCGCCGCCGCGCGCGAGGCTGCACCCCATTTGCAAGGAATTTCTCGGGAAAGAGTGCGCGACGAGCTGCTCAAGCTGCTGCAAGGCCCGGCGCCACACCAGGCGCTCAACCAGATGGTCGATCTCCACTTGCTGCCCGTCATTCTTCCCGAAATTGCCGTCCTGCATGACGTTGAGCAGTCCGCCCCGCACCACGAGCCGGTGCAGGCGCACACGTTCAGCGTGCTCCGGCGGCTCCTTCTGGTCGAGCAAGCCCTTGCCGCAGATGGGACATGCGAAGATACCTTCGTTTCGGAGTTGCACACGTTGCTGGCCCCTTACGCGGCCGAGCTTCGCGAGCATTTGGCCCGCGACGTGGATGGGAATATTGACGGGCGAGCCGCGCTGCGCCTGGGCGCGCTTTTCCACGACGTGGGCAAAGCCCAGACGGCGACTATCGAAGAAGACGGGCGCATCCGGTTTTTCGGCCACGACAAAGAAGGCGCCACGCTGACCGCCACGCGCCTGCGCGCGCTGCGGCTTAGCAACGTTGCCATCACACACGTGCGCGCCATCGTCGGCGGCCACATGCGCCCGCTGCACCTGAGCCAGGTAGAGCGCCTTACGCGTCGCGCCGTGTACCGCTATTTTCAGGCCACCAAAGACGCTGGGCTCGATATTGGCTTGCTCACGCTTGCCGATCATTTGGCAACCCACGATGGCCCTGGTCCGGAGGAGCAATGGCGCGCCCTCCTGGCCGTCGTCGACCGCCTCTTCAGGCACTATTTTCACAACTACGAAGAGACCGTAGCTCCGCCCCCGCTCCTCAATGGCGGCGAACTCATGTCCGCCTTAAACCTCCAACCTGGCCCCCAAATCGGCCGCCTCCTGCGCTTGATACAAGAAGCGCAGGCGGCGGGCGATGTCAATACGAGAGAAGAGGCGCTGGAGATTGCGAGATTGGAAATTGGGAGATTAGGAGATTGAATCCCGCCGCAAATGCTCCATAAACTCATTGCGCGTCTTGGGACTCTCCTTAAAGTTACCCAGCATGGCACTGGTGACCATGCGCGCGCTTTCTTTTTTCACGCCGCGCATCATCGAGCACATGTGCGCCCCTTCCACGACGACGCCCACGCCCTGTGGCTCCAAAACCTCGTCGAGCAGCATGGCGATCTCCTGCGTCATGCGCTCCTGGACCTGCAGGCGGCGCGCGAACATCTCCACAATACGCGGAATCTTGGAAAGACCTATGACTTTATCCTTGGGAATATAAGCCACGTGCGCCCGGCCGTAGAAGGGCAGCATGTGATGCTCACAGAGGCTGAAAAACTCAATATCCTTGACGACGATCATCTCGTCATATTCCACGTCGAACAACGCGTCATTCACTAGCGCGCTCGGATCGACGTGGTAACCTTCCAACAGTTCGCCGTACATGCGCGCCACACGATCCGGCGTCCGCAATAGTCCCTCCCGCTCGGGATCTTCGCCGACACTGGTCAAGATCTCGCGAACCGCATCCTCGATGCGGGCCGCGTCTTCGATCACTGCTTTGCGCTCCAGCTCATCTTCCATCTCTGGCATGCGAATCCCCTTTCCGTCGTCTCCATTTGAACGATTCATTTTCTGTACTCCACTATTCCTTCAGCGGGAGCCGTTCGTAGTCGGCACTTTAGTGCCCCTCCCGCGCTTAAGCAAATAAATCTCTACCACACAATGTTGTCCATCAGGCGTAAAAGTAACGCCTTAGCACTATCATACCTCGCCAACATATGAAATCCGTCGCCAGAGCGCCATCAACTCTGGCCAAGCTCCTCCTGCAGCCGATCTAACTCCGAGGCGCTTGAGGCCGCTAACGGCGGGCCATGACCGCAGGCAAAGAGTTCCGGCGAGAGGCGCAGCAGCCAGCGGGCCGAGCGGCGCGCGGCTGTTCGGTTCGCAGTGATAAAGTCGGGCGCAATGCTGACCTTACCTGATCGTGTACCCAACGCGTCCCCTGCGAACAGCACGCCGCGAGCCGGACTATAAAAGGAGTGGTGATCAGACGTGTGGCCCGGCGTCGCCAACACGTGCAGCTCGCCGAGAACCGGCAAAACAGTTCCCGCCGGCGCCGTGGTCAGTGCCGCCTCCGGCGCTGGCTCATAACGCCCGATCAGATCGACGACAAATGAAAGCGGCCACGGCATATGTTTCGGCGCCCTGCCCCGTCGCAGATACTCGGCCGTTGGCGGCGCGGCCACGATTGTGGCGCCGGTCCGAGCCTGCAGCGCCGCCATGCTTCCCGCATGGTCCCAGTCGGCGTGTGTGATCAAAATAGTTCTAATCTCAGATGCCTCCCGTCCCAGACCTGTCACGTACTCAAGAATTGCGTCCGCCCGCTTCGGCGGGCCGCTATCAACCAGCGTTAACCCCGCCTCTTCTACGCAAAGGTAGACGTTGGCGTATCCTGCCTTCAGCCAGTGCACTTGAGGAACGACTTCCATGCCGCTACCACTCGCTGCCGGCTATTCTACGCTTCTACGACTGTCGCTACGGCCTCGCCCGCTTCCTGGTCAAATGCCTCGCGCAGCGCCGTGTAATGTTCCGCGGGCAGCCGCTCTCGCGACGCCTTTTGCTTGAAATAGCCGCGCAGCTTGGTGAAGTGCATCGCCGGAATGCTCGACCCCTGCAAATTCAGTTCGCCGCTGTTCTTGCTCGTGAAGACGATAATAGCCCCGATAGGCACCTCTTCCACGCCGGGCGCCTCCTTATTAATAAAATTGGCCAGCGAAGCAACGGCATTCTGGGCCTCCTTCGTAGGATTGCCCAGCGATTCCTGGCTAAAAAGCTTGCGCAAGAAGCTCACCCCGCGTTGTTGCCACTTGTCGTCCTGAACGCTTATGTCTCCGCCCTGAAATTTGGTGACGAACACAATCGGACCGGCCGGCATCAGCAGCACGTGCGGCATGGGCAGCAGATAGTGATACATACGCCCATCGCGCGCGACCTTTTCAAGCGCCTCGTCAAGCGCCTCGTCCGGGCGCGGCCTGCGCAAATAGCGGTGGGCCATGTAAAGCCCCACTTGCGAAAGTAGCCAGCCGATGGGCAGCGCCAAGATCTGTACAATCAGGTATCGCTCTGGGTCGATAAAACCGAGAATCAACCCACCAACCAGCACGGCAAAACCGATGATGCTGGCGTACTTACTTATCTGCTTATTGCGATTAATAAGCGCGTCATTTCGAAAAACTTTCATATCTCAGCGTTCTCTGCGTCACCCCGCGATGCGCGGGCCTTTGCGGTAACTTCTTCAACCACTGGATTTATCCCGCAGATCGCCATTCTGCTCACCGGTCAACTTGTCGCCGCTCCTGGAATTCTCGAAGCGTCTGAGCACCAGGCAAGCATTCTGCCCGCCCAGGCCGAACGAATTACTCATCGCCACGCGCGCGTTGCTCGCGCGCGCAACGTTGGGCACGTAGTCCAGATCACACTCCGCGTCCGGCGTTTCATAATTAATCGTCGGCGGCAGGATTCCGTCGTGCAAAGCATATGCGCAGAAGATCGCTTCCAGGGCGCCCGTGCCGCCCATGGCGTGGCCCATCACCGACTTCGTGCTACTTACGGCAATCTCATACGCCGTTTCGCCAAACACCTTCTTGATAGCCAGCGTCTCCACCCGATCGTTGATCGGCGTCGACGAGCCGTGCGCGTTTATATAATCCATCTCATCCAGATCGATTCCCGCATCCTGCACCGCCCAACGCATGGCGCGCACCGCGCCGTCGCCCTCCGGATCGGGCGCCGCCACGTGGAAAGCGTCCGACGATGAAGCGTGCCCCAGCACCTCGGCATAAATAGGCGCGCCACGGGCCAGGGCTCTGTCAAGGCGCTCCAGCACAACAACGCCTGCCCCTTCGCTCAGCACGAAACCCTCACGATCGCGGTCAAACGGCCGCGACGCGCGCTCGGGACAGTCGTTGAAGCTCGTCGCGAGCGCGCGCATGGCCGAAAAACCTGCTATCGCCGCCTCGTGTATTAACCCCTCGACTCCCCCCGCCAGCACCGTGTGCGCCACGCCACGCCGGATAAACTCCATGCCCTCGCCGATAGCTTGCGTGCCCGTTGCACATGCTGAAATAACCGTGCTGATAGGCCCCATCGTCTGCGCCGTCAGGCTCACATGATGGCTGGGCATGTTGGGCAGCACGCTGGTTAGTGAGAAGGGATTTACCCGTGCCAGGCCCCGGCTGCGCAATACCTGCAGGTTCTCGTCAACGCGCTCCAGACCTCCCATCCCCGTCCCAATGACCACGCCGGTCCCTTCCGGGTCGGGCACTGTCTCTGGCAGTTCGGCGTCGCTGAGCGCCATTACTGCCGCCGCCACCGCCAGCTGTGAGGCGCGAGACATGCGTCGCGCTTCCTTAAAGTCCATGAACTCGCCCGGCTCAAACTCCTTTACTTCGCCCGCAATACGACAGGGAAAGCTGCTTGCGTCAAATTGCGTGATCGGCCCCACCCCGGAGCGTCCCGCTACCGCGCTATCCCAGCTCTCTTTAGCGCTTTGGCCCAGTGGGCTCATCGCGCCCATGCCGGTGATCACCACCCGCGGACGCCCTCGATTATCGACGTATTGCACCATAAGCTGTGCTAAATCCTTTCGCTAATACCAGGTTCGTCGTACCCTCGTAGTAAAAACTTCAGCCATTGCCCTTTATTGTAGCGACGCCCGAACTAGGTTCGGACTCACTCGTTGCGCGCGCCACCCCATCACGTATCGCGCCGACAATGTCGTGCTCCACCGCTCGCCGTGCCTGGCCAACTGCCTGCTTGATGGCGAAGGCGTTTGAACGACCGTGACCAATAATTACAACACCGTCCACACCTAATAGTGGCGCGCCACCCACTTCATCCGGATTCAAGCGCCGTCGCACGCGCTCAAAGGCCGGTTTTGCCAGGAGGCCCCCCAACGCGCTGATCGGACTCGCGGTCAGCTCGTCTCGAATGAGGTCAGAAATATAAGCAGCAATCGCTTCGGCCGTTTTCATTATAATATTGCCCGTAAAGCCATCGGTCACGCCCACGTCGGCATGCCCCTGGACGAACTCTTTAGGCTCCACGTTACCCACGTAATTCAAGCCGCTTTGGGCGAGCAAAGGAATCGATTCCTTGATCAACGCATTTCCTTTACCCTCCTCCTCGCCGTTGGAGATAAGCGCCACGCGCGGGCGCTCGACCCCGCGCACCCGTTCCACGTAAAGGCTGCCCATCTGCGCAAATTGCAGCAGTTGTTCCGGGCGTACGTCGGCGTTGGCCCCGTTGTCGATAAGCATGGGATGTCCGGTAATAGGAAACATGACGCCCAGCGCCGGCCGCATAACGCCGCGAATACGGCGCACCGTGTGCAACATCGCCACCGCTAGAATCGCTCCCGTATTGCCGGCCGAAACGAAAGCATCGGCGTGCCCGTCACGTACCAGGCCCAATCCCACGTGCATCGACGATTCCTTCTTTTGTCGCGACGCTTCGCTAGGCTTATCCGTCATGGAAATCACTTCAGACGCGTGCTGCACACGCAACGACAGCCCCGCCACGTCATGTTGCGCTAGCTCCCGACTGATCTGCGACGCATCGCCCACCAGAATTATTTCGTCGCCGCTCTCGCGTGCTGCGGCAACCGCACCGGCAACGTCCGGCTGTGGATGGGCATCGCTGCCCATGGCATCGACTACAATTCGCATGGAGCCTCTTTGTGCGGGCGGGTAAC
>JAICPS010000015.1 GCA_025929715.1 Anaerolineae bacterium
ATGCCTAGCTCGTAATCGTTGACGGTCAGCAAAAAGCAGCCGTCAATTCCCTCGCGCAGCTCGTCGCCCGGGAGGCGAATCGTCTGCTGGCTGGGATCATAAACGTAATCGATGCCCCTGTGCTTGCACTCTCTGATGTACTGCGTCATCGCCCCGGGTTCATTTGGCGAAATCACCGCCAGGTCGGCATCGGGCGCGTACTGCGCAAAGGTCAGCTCGGCCGCGTGAGCCATCGCTCCCGCATAGAAATGGCCGATCTGATTCTGGTTACGGTCCGTATTGGCAAAAAATGAGGCGCAGTAAACGTCTTTTACTTCCACAATTCCCGACGTATCCACGCCATGCTGCTCTAACCACGCGCGAAACTCGCCAAAATCCTCGCCTACCGTCGCCATGATGCGTGGCCTGCCCTTCAGCAAACCCATGGTATAAGCAATGTTCGCCGCGATGCCGCCGCGCTCGCGTCGCAGTGAATCGACCAGGAAGCTCACACTCAGGCTTTGCAACTGCTCTTCTAGCAAATGATCGGTAAATTCGCCGGCAAAGAACATCAAATAATCGTAGGCAATAGAGCCGGTGATAACGACATTCATCAATGTTTTCCCCCTCAGGAGTTACCTAGTTCGGCCGTCGCTTCGGCTCGCTTGAAAACGGGCGACAGGCCCAGGCGAACGCGTAGCATAGCCCACGAGGCCTGCAAAAAGTCGCGCGCACCAATCTTTTTGCCCTCTTCATAAGAGCGCGGGCTGTACGAAATGGGAATTTCCTCAATCTGGTAACCCGCCATCAGGAGCTTCGCCGGTAGCTCAAAGTCGAGGTCAAAGCCGTCACCGCAAAGTTGCAACAGTTCCACCACATCCGCGCGCACCATTTTTGAGGCAGTCGCCACGTCCGTCAACCGGCCTCCGAACAGAACATTAGCCATCAGCGTAATAATCCGGTTACCCAGGAGCGTGCGTAAATAACGGGACTTCACTTCGCCGCCCAAAACGCGCGAACCAAACACCGCCGCGGCTTGCGTCTCTTGGACCTTGCGGCAGAAGTTCGGCTGCTCGAACGGATCATACTCCCGGTCTGCGTCCTGGATAAAGTAATAAGTTCCCGTTGCGTTTTCGAAACCGGTCCGAATCGAGCGGCCCTTGCCCAGATTGCGCTGGTGATAGATAACGCGCACCCCACTGTCATTCAGTGACTTCAATATGTCGCGCGTGCCGTCCGTCGAGAAGTTATCCACCACGATGATCTCTTTGTCCCAGCCCCGGCCCAGATCGGCCAGCCGGCTCTTTTCGATCACCTCACGGATGGTGGCGCGCTCGTTGTAGCAACAGATGATGACGGATAATTTCATATGCGGCGTGCCTCTCCGGCCCGATTGACTAAAAGTTTGCCAGGAAGTTGCCAAACGTCTCAATCATATAGTCGAGCTGCGGAATGTCCAAACCGGGATAGACGCCCACAAAAAAGGCTCCGCGCAATATCTTGTCGGCGATAGGTAAGTCGCCGATTACCCGGCATTCAACCCCCTGGTAGCCCGGCTGTTTCAAAAGATTTCCGGCGAACAGCGGTCGCGTCTCGACAAGGTGTTCTTCCAGAAATCGCGTCATGTGGTGGCGTTGGAACGGCGCTTCGTCGCGCACCACCAGCGGCATCGCGAACCAGGACGGATCCGCCTTGGCGTGCCAGGAAGGCAGGTGCAGGAATTCCTCAAACTGTTTCAGCCCCTCGTACAGGTAGCGGAAATTTCGCTTGCGCCGCGCGATAAACTCCTCAACCTTATCTAACTGCGCCAGGCCCATTGCCGCCTGCGGATCGGTCAGTTTCAGGTTGTAACCGATCTCCGTGTAAAAATAGCGGTGATCGTAGAAGCCTGGCATTCCCGGCACCTCGCGCTGGTGCCTGATGCCGCATTTGCCGTCAGTTGGATTCTCATAACCGCACCAGCAATCGCGCCCCCAATCACGAACCGCTCGCGCGATTTTGGCCAGGCGCGGGCTCCTCGTGTATACTGCGCCGCCCTCCCCAAGCGTGATATGATGCGCAGGATAAAAGCTCAGCGTCGCCAGATCGCCAAACGTTCCCAGCCGCTTGCCGTCCCAGCGCGAGCCCAGCGCGTCACACGTATCCTCGATCAGATACAGCTTGTTCTCGCGCACAAAGGTCATAATGGCTTCCATGTCGCCCGGATTGCCCAGCGTGTGAGCGAACATCACCGCCCGTGTGCGCGGTGACAGCGCAGCTTGCAACTGCGCCGGGTCCAGGTTGTAATCGCCCATACAACTGTCCACAAAGACCGGCGTCAGCCGGTTTTGGATGATGGGATTCACCGTAGTAGGGAAGCTGGCGGCGGGCACGATCACTTCGTCTCCCGGGCGCAGCGGATGGCGCAGTTGCTTTGAGCACAGCGTGGTAATTGCCACCAAGTTGGCCGAAGAACCGGAATTGACCGGCACCACCTCGCGCGCGCCCAGGAAACCCCCCAACTTCTTCTCAAACTTTTCGGCGTAGGGTCCCGCCGTCAGCCAGAAGTCCAGGACGGCGTCTGCCATCAGTTGCATTTCTTTCGCGTTGTAGACGCGCCCGGCATACTGCACCCGCGTCTTACCCGGGATGAAAGGGCGGTCGGCGTGTACCTCCTGGTAATATTCAGCAACCTGCGCCAGGATCGACTGGCGCAGGGATTCAGCCTTTGACAAGGCGACCTTAGACATGCGGTGCGGATCTCCAAGTTACTGCAAAGTCGGGGTGAGATTATAACACAGGGAGAGGTTTATCAAAGAGGCCGGCGCAGAGCACCATAACTTAGCGACATACGGATCAGTTATCTCTCACTCTACATCTAATTTACCACTTAGATCACTTGAATTTATGCCCGATTACAGTAAGAATAATAATAAGGACTTTCCGGTGCTCGCCATTGTTTATGACTTGCGATTGCCTCATAAGGGGCCCACAACATGTCAGAAAAAAACCATCCATCCATCGAAATCCGTCTCCTGGGACGATTCGACGTGTCGCGTGGCAAGAAGACGTTGTCCGCCAGTGGATGGCAGCGACGCAAGGCAGCGACTCTGCTGCAGCGACTGGCCCTAGAAAAGCGACTGCTGCGCGATGAAGTACTCGAATTTCTCTGGCCCGAAGCCGAGCCGGACGCTGCGGCGAACAACCTCTACCGTACCCTCTACAACCTGCGCCAGACTCTCGACGAAAGCCTGGGCGATGGAGCGGCTGCAGCTACCTTTATGTACAGTGACAGAGTACTGCGCCTGGCCGAAGATGTCTGGGTAGACGTCCATGTCATCGAGAAGCTATCCCGCCGGCAAACGATCACCGCGGCGCAGCTAGAAGAAGCGCTCGCCCTCTATCAAGGTCCTCTCCTACCCGATAGCGTCTACGACGACTGGACTGCGCCACCCCGCCAGGCGCTCCAGCGTCACTTCCGCGACCTCTGTTTGCACCTGGCTGACGAAGCTACAGGATCGCGGGATATTGAGGTGGCAGTAGACCGCTTGCGACCCTTTCTGGACGACGATCCGGCAGACGAAGTAATCCATCGCCAATTGATGCGGCTCTTTGCCCGCCTCGGCCGGCGCCATGATGCGCTGCGCCAGTACGAGGCTTGTGTGCAGGCGCTCGATGACGAGCTCGGTGTACCGCCCACACCACAGACTGTTAGCCTCCACGAACAAATCTTGCGTGACGAACTATACGCGCCTGTGGCCGAAGGAAATTCTTCCAAGCCGGCGTCGCCACTGCCCCCCGCTGTAGAGATGAGTCCGCGCTCGCCCTTTTTCGGGCGCCAGGCAGAATTGGATACGCTGACGACACTTCTACGCGAGGTAGCTGCCCGATCCGGCAAGACGGCCTTGATCAAGGGTGTAACCGGTGTGGGCAAGACCCGGCTGGCGCGCGAGGTTTTGCATGCGGCGGCGGCGATGAAAATGGTGGTGCTGTCTGGAGCTGCCTATGAATTTGAGGGGCGCCTGGCATATCAACCATTCGCCGAAGCAATCGATCGTTATCTCGCCGAGGTCGGTCGCCCTCTAACTGAAAACCCGCTGACTCACTTCACTCCAGCCCGCTCTGGTGACCCGCAACAGGAAAAATGGTCGCTGTTTAGTAGCACGGGCGCCTTCTTCGCAGAACTTGCAACCGAGAATCCTGTTGTCCTGTTCGTCGACGATCTGCATGCTGCCGACGAAGCCAGTTTGCAACTCTTCCATTACTTGGCGCGCCACACGCGCTCCCGGCGCTTTCTCCTACTCGCAACCTTCCGTACCGACATCATTCAGGCTCGCGCATCTCCCTTTAGCGCGCTGCTGAACGCCCTCTACCGTGAAGGTCTGCGCGAGACGGTGGCCCTGGAACCGCTCGAGCCCGCGACCATCGCCGAACTTGTGGGGCAGATGCATGACGGAGACATAGATCCCAGCTTGATCGAGGTCATCGTCGACGCCGCCGAGGGGAATCCCTTCTTTGCCGAGGAAATGTGCGGTGCTTTACTTCGCTCCGAGCAGGTCGTTCATAAAGACGGCGCCTGGCGGCTGAAAACAGGCGTGATGCCGCAAGTTCCGTCTGACCTACGCGAACTCTTGCAAGAGCGCATCGCGCAGAGTGGTTTTACCGTCGCCTCCACCCTGGAAGTGGGCGCCGTAATCGGCCGCTCGTTCAGCTTCGAAATATTGCGCCGGGTACCCATGTCGCCTGACGTTGATCTCATTGGGGCACTCGACATCGCATTGAAAGCAGGTTTGATCGAAGCCGTTAACGACGATTACAGGTTCCGGCACGGGCTCACACGTCATGCGCTTTACCAGGCCATAAGTCACCCGCGCCGGAGGCGCTTAAACAGGTTGGTCGCCGAAGCCATCGAGAATACCCTTCAATCCCGCCAAGCGACACTCGGCGCCCACGTCGAAGCGCTCGTCCACCATTACGAACGCAGCGATCGTGTGGAGCGCGCGCTCCCCTATTTGGTCAAGGCCGGTCAACGAGCCGCCGATCGATACGCTTTCGAAGGGGCCATCGACTATTATGAGCGCGCTCTGGCGCTGATGGACGATCAGGCGCTAGAGGATGACCAGCAGCGCTGGCAGCTTTTAGAATCGTTGGGTTGGTGGGAAAAGATCGTGGCCAACACGCCTCGCTCCGTTGCCCACTTCGAACGAGCGCTCGCCCTGTCGCCCGGTGGGAGTTGGCAGCCAGATCCCAACGACCGCGCACGGCTGCACGCGGGCGCCGCGATGGCTCTACTGACAGCCGGCGACACCAAAGCTGCTGAAGCCCATCTCAACGCCGCGCAGGAGCAAATTGACGAGCAAGCTTATGCCTCTGAATATGCTGATATCCTTTACAACGTCGCTCAGCTACACTGGCATCGCAACGAATACGACCAGGCTTTCGAAGTAGCTCAGCGGAGCCTGCAGATTGCGGAACGGCTCGACGATTCCACTGCCGTTGCTCGCGCCTTTGAAATGTTAGCCCTTGCCTGTCACTCCCTTGGCGAGTGGCAGATGGGCCTTGATTTTGAAGAGCAGCGCTCGGCCATCGCAGGCCCGGAACTCGACGTCTCCGACGCCTTCGATGTTCATCTGTGACTGTGGGAGTATCACCTGTATGGTGATAAGGGATATGAAGAGGTCCGCGATGCCGTATCGACGACCATGAACCAGGCGCGGCGAATGAAGGCCCCCCGGGCCATTGCCCTCTGCCAATGTTTTAACGGGGCACTCGAATTTCAGGCCGGCCACTGGGCGCGCGCGGAGGAATCACTGCGCGAATCTATCGCCCTTTATAGCGAGATTGCAGCTGCCTCTGGTGAAGCCCTCGCACGCCAGCGACTGGGTGTCGTCCTCACCGCCCGCGGACAACTCGACGAGGCACGTAACGTCATTGAAGAAGGAACAATCGTGGCCGAAAGGGCCGTCATGCGCGCCCACTGTCTCGCGCGACTCTATGCCACCATGGCCCGCAACCGGCTTGCTGCGGGCGATCTTGCGGCGGCGGACAATGCGCTCTGTCTGGGACTGGAAATGAGCGAGCGTCACGGCAACTGTACCACCTGCGACGCCCTGCTGCTGCCGGTCGCCGTCAGCGTGCGGGTGGCGCAGAATCAGTTAGCGGCTGCCGGCCAGTTCTGCCGGAAACTCGAAGTTGCCGCCTCCGGCTACGGTAGCCATACCTGGATCGCCATGGCGCAACAAGCACATGGGGAGCTGGCGGCCGCACACGGCGAGCACGACGAGGCGCTTCACGCCTTCGACGACGCCATCTACCACTTCCGCCAGGCTGCCTTCGACTACGAAGCCGCCCGCTCCCTCATCGCCGCCGCCGACGTGCGCAGCCGACGAGGCGCTCCCGGCGATGCTGAAAAGGCGGCTCAGGCGCGCGAAGAGGCGCAGCGTATCTACCAGGCTTTGGAAGGCGCCTCCTAGCCCTCCTGGACCGCGCGTATCCCCCCAGAACATACTTTTGGGATCCCCAAGAGATCATTACGAGAAAAAAATGTAAGATCCGTGGGAGGTTGGGCTGTTATGCTGGGGTCAAGTTGACCATTTCTTAGCTTAACGGAGGTAATTTAATGACAGCCCCAACAGTTTCAACCTTAAATGGAGTAGATGTACAGCAGCTCGTCGATACCATCAACGCCATCAAAGAAAACCCCGAACTGGCGCGTTTCACGTTCCAGGCCCACAATCGGTGGCTGGGTGGCGGACACTCGCAAACGCAGATTCAAACGTTCTACCACGCCGGGCGAGAAGATTCCTCGCGCAGAACGCCATTTACGTTAGAAGGAGACGAGCCACCGGTATTGCTCGGCCAGAACGCCGGCCCTAACGCCGTCGAAGCCGTCCTGCACGCACTTGCTTCATGTCTCGCCGTGGGATTCATCTACAACGCGGCCGCTCAAGGCATTAAAGTAGACCAATTGGAGTTTGACATCGAAGGCGACCTGGACCTACACGCCTTCCTCGGTCTCTCCGACGAGGTGCGCCCCGGTTACGAGAACATCACGCTCACCTACCGCGTGAAGGCCGACGCCCCGCGCCACCAAGTTGAACAGCTATGCGAATATGTGCAGAGGACGTCGCCGGTTGTGGACATTATCCGCAACCCAGTGCCCGTTTCGATCGAACTGGAAGTGTAACTGACACTCTTCAGGTGACCGGCGTCTTGGAGGCGCCGGTCACCTGTTGGAATCAATTACCAGGAGAGTGTATTCATGAGTGACAATGCCATCAAAAGTACAGGTATGGACCTCGAGGCGCTGCGCAGCGCTATCCGCGAGGAATACGAAACGGTCGCCGAAGAGCCGCTGCGCGGTTTTCATTTTCATACCGGCCGCCCATTAGCCCTTATGCTGGGCTACAAAGAGGGCTGGCTCGAGCATGTTCCCGCACGGGCAATCGAGTCATTCGCCGGTACCGGTAACCCCTTTAGACTCGGACCAATCCGTCCTGGTGAACGAGTCGTCGACGTTGGTTCTGGGGCGGGACTCGACAGCCTCATTGCCGCGCGTATGGCAGCCCCGCACGGGCGCGTCGTCGGCGTCGACATGACTCCGGGCATGTTGCGTAAAGCGCGACAGGCCGCCGCCGAAGCCGATCTTGCTAACGTGGAATTTCGCGAAGGATATGGTGAAGCGCTACCCGTCTCAGACGAATGGGCCGACGTGATTATCTCGAATGGTGTGCTCAACTTGATGCCCCGGAAAGAGGATGCGCTCAAGGAAATGGCCCGCGTTCTCAAGCCGGCTGGCCGGCTTCAAATTGCCGACATTCTTGTAGAGAAACCAGTGCCGGAGAGCGCCAGGCGCAAGATCGACCTATGGACCGGTTGAATTGCCGGCGCTCTGCTGGAAGCAGAGCTAGAAATGGCCGTGGTCATGGCCGGTTTTATCGACTTTGAGATCACCTGGCGCAAGGATGTCTTCAGTGGAGCCCCACAAGAAAGCAGCGCCGCGGACTTCGGCACAATGGGCATAAATTTCCGTGCTCGAAAGCCGATTAACCAATCCGATTGGTACGACGCGCTTGCCGCCCTGAACTGTGAAGTTCCCGGATGACACTTTCGCCTACAATAATTGCGGTAGACGCCGTCAGGCCTACCCTGGGCGAGCTAAACGCGCAGGTACAATTGCCACCGGCGTATCGGTTGGGGTTGGCGTCGCCGTGGGTTGCGCTGTCGGCGTCGCAGTTGGTGGAACCGGGGTCGGCGTGGGCGTCGCGGTCGGCGGGACGGGCGTGGCCGAAGCAGTTGCAGTCGGCTGCGTCGTGGCTGTCGCAGTTGCCGTCGGCGGCGCAATCGTCGCGCTGGGCGATGGGGTCAAAGTGACCGTTGCCGTAGGTGGCGCAGTCGGTGTCGCCGTTGGCGTTTGCGATGCAGTAGCCGTAGGCGGCGGCAAGGTGGCTGACGCTGTCGCTGTGGGCGGCGGCGGGGAGGTTGCAGTGGGCGTCGGCGGCACGCTCGTTGCCGTCGGGGGTGGTACGGTGACCGATGCGGTCGCCGTAGCCGGTGTTGTCGGAGTGGGGGTTGGCGGAACTCTCGTTTCCGTAGGCGGTGGATCGGTTGCCGTTGGGGCCGGTGGCGGCGGCGGCTCATCCGTCGGCGTATGCGACGCAGTGGCTGTAGCCGTCGGAGCCAGCGCCGGCAGGTAAATGATCTGTCCTGCGTTGATCCGCGTCGTCACCAGGCAGTTCGCCGTCATCACCGCGTACACCGTCGTGCCGCGTGAGCGCGCCAACGAGAAGAGCGTATCTCCGCGCTGCACCGTGTAACGCGTCCATGTTGACGGTGGACCCGTACAGATTGGCGGCGGCGCGGGCGGCTCCGCCGGTAAATAGAGTGTCATGCCCGCGTACAGGCGCGTGGAGTCCAGGCAGTTGGCCACCATCAGAGCGCTGACGGTGGCGCCCGAGTCGACCCCCAGGCGGAACAACGTGTCGCCACGCCGCACCATGTAGGCGATCCAGTCCTCTGGCACGACGCCACAATCAGGCACCACGGCGACGGCTACCGCCGTAGGGCTAGGCTTCTTTTCGACAGTTGGCGTCACCGTAGGCGGCGGGCTCGTCGCAGTCGACGTCGGCAACGGTAAGGTCGGTGGAATGGGGGTTGCACTTGCGTCTTCTTCCACTGCCACCGCAACTTGCGTGGGTCTGGGTGGCGGCAGGCGCAATTGCAGCCCATCCGCCACCGCCAGTAGAAGCGCCAGAAGTACCGTGGCTGCGACGCTAAACGCCAGCAAAACGTCGGTGCGCCAGGAACCCGCCCCCTGCAACCGCCGTTCCATCAACCGCCGTCCCCGGACGCGTTACCGTTTCCGGATAGAGGTAGCAGCACTGAAAAGGTGCTACCCACGCCCATCTCGCTGTCCACCCATACCCGGCCGCCGTGGGCATTCACCAGCGTGTGCGCCACCGAAAGGCCGGCTCCCGTATCACCTACTCCTGCGATTAGCGGATTATCGGCGCGGTACTGCGGATCAAAAACGTGCGATCTATCCTCTGGCCTAATGCCGCCACCCGAATCTTTGACGGCAAGATGCACAAACCTCTCCACGTCCGTGACGCCGTCTGCGCTGGCGCTCTCCTGCATTCCACGCATGGTATCCGCGCGGGCGCTGACCCGTAGTTCGCCGCTGATTTGCGAGACTTCCGAAGCGTTGCTCAAGAGATGTATCAATACCTGGCTCAGTGCGTCGCGGTTAGCCGGAACTCTAGGCAATCCATCGGCAATGTCAAAATAGAGGCGCAGCTCCTTCTTGCGCAATTGGGTCATCACGGTGTTCACTGCCGTGTCGATGACGTCCCGCAGATCCACCATCTCCACATCGCCGATCGTAATGGTTCGCGCAGGCGTTGCCGCCATCTGCACGATCTGCTCCAGAAGAACGCCCATGCGTTCCACGTTGGCCCGCACCCGCTGCAGATAATCACGCTGGCGCGCTCCCAGGATGCCGATCGTCTCGCCCAGCAAGAGATCGGTATAGCCTGCAATTGAAGTCAATGGCGTGCGCAATTCCTGGGCCAATGACGTGACCACCGGGTTGCCTACGTTCGGCTCGCTCTCGCTCAGCGCCTGTTCAAGCTGGACAATACGCCCTTGCGCCTCTTCCAACTCGCCGGAGTAGCGGCTGATTGTGGTCGTTACCCATTCTGTGCTCAAATCGCCCTCGGCCGCCGCAGCCATCGCCATCGCCTCTTCAGCCTCGATGAGCGAGTCACGCAGCGTTGCAATCTCCGCCTCCAGCGCCGACACTTGGTCGTCACTGGAACCAGCACGCTGCAACTGGTCAACAGTCGCCGCCAGATCGCGCGCCTGTTGCTGCACCCCTTTCAGGCGGGTCTCGGAGCGCTGCAACTGCTCCTTCAGCGACTGATTATCTTCCAGCGCACGGTCTCGTTCCACTTCCAGGGTGATGATCCTCCCCGCGCCGATAGTCGGCATCGTCATCTCAGCCTCGTCGACCTCGGGTGCAATAGGAGGCTCAGCTACCGCGGTGACAGGCGCTGTACCGGCGTGCGCGGTTGCAGCAGGCGGCGGTTCAACTGCCGGCGAGACCGGCTTGGCCTGCCAGCGCGTCGCTGCCACCGCCCGGGCCACGTATGACGCCATCGCGGGCACCACTGCGACCAGGTCGTCGGGCCACGTATCGCCCTGCGGGGATCCACCCAGGAGCAACACACCCTCGGTACGCCACTCCGATACCATCGGCGCCACCAGTAGCGAACCGGCAACCTCCACGCCAAGCTCCTGATATAGATCATAAAGCTGGCGTGCGCCGACGCCGGCCGGCAGCAGTTCCACCGGCTGATCCTGATCCATCGCCAGCCGAAATGCCGGCCAATCGCGCAGCTTCAGCGCCCATGTCCTTGGCTCTTCAACCTCCGTACCCGCGCTGGTCACGTTGAGATGTTCTCGATCCTCCTCCGCGAGCGTAGCTACCGCGGCGAAGGCAGCGCCTGTCAGCGCTGCTACCATATTTACCCCTTCACGGGCTGCCTCCTGGGGCGTTTCGGCCGCGATCACGCGCCCTGCCCAGCGCATCGAGTTCGCGACTTGCTCTGGCGCGGGACGGTTACTCATGCGCGCCGCGATAAGCCGGTCCATCGCGTGCCGGTAGGCAATGATTGCAAGTAACGGCAGGGTCACCAAATGACCCAAACGGATCCAGAACGGTATCTCGGATCGTGTCGGTATCGTTTCTGGGTAATTCCAGAACTGGACCAGATGCGCCAGCAGCAATACGACCACTGCAACGAGGCGCAATCCGTGGCCCGGCGCAAATCGGATCAGGAGCGCCAGGGTACCAACCACAAGGATCAACAGTTGGAATCCACCCCAAATCGTCGATTGCTCGGAACCGTTATACGTCATCCCTGCCTGAGCGTTGGTCGCCCAGTCCTGAGCGAAGAAGGCGTACATGACCCCTGCAAGTAGCAGCAGGAGCACGGCCACAACATCCGTGAGGCGCGGCAAACTGCGAAAATAGGGTATCACCGCCCAGACGATCAGAATCGCCGATACCGAATTAATGCCCTGTTCCAGCGGCGGTAACACCCGCAGCGGTAGCATCGCGTCAGGATAAGTCGCCACCATCAGCGATACCACCAGCAAGATGACGCGCGTAATCAGCAGACCCAACGCCGCCAGCGTCAGCCGCCGCGCTAGGTCGCTCTCCTCCCTGTCGCGCTGCAACCCTCGCTCTCGCCGCCATTGCGCTAGCGCAATCGCCAGCGTTGCCTGGATAGCAAATAAGGTCACCAGGTGGTAGACGATATTTCCGGGTGATTCGCTTAGAAGTTGGTTTAACTGTTGCCAGAAAGACATAACGCGACGTCGTCCGCCGGGCGGTTAACATCCATTCTGTCCCGCCCTGCAAGCGCTACTTTAACATAAGGTGGCGCTTTAGGGCAACAGGCCAGAGGTAATAATTTGACGCGACGCGCTCCTTCATCCATAATCAGTCTACACTTTAGAAGGAGAGTTCAATGATTCGCTGAGTTCATCGCACGATAGTCTGTTTTTTTGGCTTCCCACATCTGCGAGGCGAACTCATGCTAACCGTTCACCAACTCTCGAAATCTTTTGGCGTAGATCCCCTTTTAAAAGAAATAACTTTCAGCATCAATCCTGGCGAGCGCGCCGGTCTGGTTGGTCCAAACGGCTCCGGCAAGACGACCCTCCTGCGTATCGTTGCCGGAGAAGAGCAGGCGGATAGCGGTCACGTCTCCGCGCCCGGAGTACGTCTCGGCTACCTCGCCCAGGGCTCTACAGTCGATCCATCGCTGACCCTGCACCAGGTCGTCGCCAGCGCCGCCGGAGACGTTGGGCAGCTGGAAGAAGAGGTGCAACGCCTGGCGGTGGCATTGGCCAAAGCGCCTCACGACAATGCCCTGCACTCGGCCTACGATCGCGCCCTGCAACGTATGGCGACAGTCGATCCTGGCCGTGCCCCGGCGCTACTCGAAGTTCTCGGCCTAGGCGACGTGCCCGGCGACCGTCTCATGGCCGAGCTAAGCGGTGGGCAGAAGACCCGCCTTTCCCTGGCCCTGGTGCTCCTGGAAGATCCCGACCTGCTGCTCCTCGATGAACCCACAAATCACCTGGACATCGATATGTTGGAGTGGTTGGAACAGTGGCTCTCTTCTTTCCCTGGCGGAGCATTGCTTGTTTCTCACGACCGAACCTTCCTCGACCGCACGGTGAGCAAGATCCTGGCGCTCGATCCGCACACGCAGACGATCCAGGAGTATGCCGGCAACTACAGCCATTATATTCGGCAAGTCCAGCGCCAGCATGAACGCCAATGGGACGCCTTTCGCGACCAGCAATACGAAGCCCGCCGCATGCGCCAGGACATCGCGCGCATAAAACAGCAGGCGCAGGCGATGGAGAGCAGCACCACGGACTCCAAGCTTCGACGCTACGCCAAAAAAGTTGCGCGCAAGGCGAAAACTCGTGAAACGCGGCTGGAACGCTACCTCGACGCCGATGAACGCGTAGAGAAACCGGCCCGCTCATGGCAGATGAAGCTCGACTTTCAGGCGCCACAACATGTGGGCCACGACGTCCTGATCCTCGAGGAGCTGGCTGTAGGCTTTGACCCTACGTGCCCGCTGCTTGCTGACCTAAACCTGGTCATCCAGGGCGGGCAGCGCGTGGTACTAACCGGCCCCAACGGCAGCGGCAAGACCACACTCCTGCGCACGATTGCCGGACAGATTGCGCCGCTTTCCGGGCGCGTGCGCGTGGGTTCAGGCGCAAAGGTGGGCTATATGTCACAGGAGCAAAAGCTGCTTGATCCGCGCCTCAGCGCGCTGCGGATGTTACAGCGTGTCGCGCCGCTCAACGAGACAGACGCGCGCTCTTTTCTGCACTACTTTCTCTTTGCCGGCGACGACCCCCTACGCCCTAGCGCCGATCTCAGTTATGGCGAGCGCGCTCGCCTGGCCGTGGCGCTGCTCGTTGCGCGTGGCAGTAACTTTCTGCTGCTCGACGAGCCGATCAACCATCTCGATATACCCTCGCGCAGCCGTTTCGAAGAAGCGTTGGCGCAGTTTGAAGGAACGATACTGGCGGTCGTTCATGACCGCTACTTCATCGACGCCTTCGCCTCCCGCATTTGGATCGTGCGTGGGTCGCAGATCGAGCACATTATTAGGTGACCGGCGCTGACGTGAGGCGCCAGGCACTTCAGAAGTGCCTGGCGCCTCTCTCACCTCTGGCTACCCAGGCTTCGCGCCTGTTCAATCCAGGACTCGACGTCGCCCTGCCAGGGTTGCAGTTTGATTCGCTCGCGAATTTCATCGGCCGAGAGTGCGGCAAGCTGCCTGAATGTTCTGATCCCCGCCTGCTCCAGCCGTCGCGCGTAGGTGGGCCCGATGCCGGAGATTTCCTGCAGGTTGTCGCTCTCTGCCTCGTTTCGTCCGCGATGGGTCGCCTGCGCGATCGGTTGTACACGATGACTCTCGCCGGGCCATTCACGGAAAGCAGGACTTTGCCGGCGTAGCCTTTCCAACGTCTCGCGCACCTCTTCCTGTCGCTGTCGCCACAGGATCCAGGCCACCCCCACAAGCGCCAAAAGATAACCTAACCAGAACAATTTGCGATTCATCATCTATTCCCGTTGTGTTACTCAGTCACGTTCCGTTGTCTGTGGTTCGTTCCAACACCAGCCGGTTTAGTGCCTCGCGCGCCGCAGGCAATTGCTGCATCACAGCCCAATCGCCTGCAAAGTTGGAGGCGTGCTCCGGCTTGAAAATCGCCTCAAATGGATCATGCTGCGCCGTTTCGCCGGCCACCTTTGTCGCTTGCCAGTAGGGTCGCAGCGCTTTCTGCCACGATGCATAACGCGCCTGCATCCAGCGCCGCAACGCCTGATATTCCGCCTCGTCGGCGGCGGTGGCTTCACCCTGCTTGTAGACCCGTATCACCAGCGCTTCCAGAGCATCACAGTGCTCAATTAGCACATCCAGGCCCTTATCCCGGTTCCACTGCCGCAAAAATCGGGTAAATGGATTCATGTCTGATATCAGCGTCTGCTTCCGGCGACCGCTACCGGCGACCGCTACCGGCAGATAAGAACAGGCGTGCCGGCCGTTCGCAGCACCTCATTCAGCCCGCTACCGAGCATAATTTCGAACATCGGCCTCCGACCGTAACCACCCATCAAGATAAAATCACAGGCGTAGCCCTCCAGCGCCTTCATGATATTCTCACCTAGATCGCCCGATCTTACTTCATAAGTCGCCTCGACACCATGCGCCTCGAGATACGCTTGCGCCCGCGCCGAGGCGTTCCGTGACCCTGTCCTCGGCGCCGAATACCTCGCCGTAAGCCCGTTTTCCAGGACCGTCAGCACAACCACCTTCACTTCCCAACGCACGGCAAGGTAGGTCGCCACGTAAAGCGCCTCGTCGGCTTTCGGACTGCCGTCATAGGCCAGCAGCGCCCGCTGCATCGGCGACGGCTCGCCCGGAACTGTCAACAGTGGGCGCGGGCAACGCTGCACAATAGTGCGCACGCCGGAGCCCAGCCGCTCCAAGACCCGTGTGCCCGGGGGATAGGTCAGCGGCATCACCACCAGATCATTCCAACGCGCCCGGTCACACACCGTGCGCGCCACCGGACCTTCTTCCACGACCAGTTTGCCATTTAGCTGCACCTCCCCCATCCGCCAGGCAAAACGGTCTCTTATTTCCTGCAACGCCGGCTTGTCCGCTTCCGAACTGTTTGGAACAACATGTAGTCCACGCAGTAGCGCGCCCTCTCTTTGGGCGATGACAATCGCCTGCTCCAGTGCCCGCCAGCCGCCATCCCGGCCGTTCAGCGCTACGAGTATTTCCGAAAAAAGATGGTCCTCTTCGCGCCCCGCCAGCCGCCGGACACGCCACTCCCCCGGCGCGGGACCCGGTTCCAGCTCTTCCGGCGTGAATGCGTCAATCAGTTTTTCACTCACGCGGGTCAGCACCCGCTGTCGCGCCCCTCCTCGTTGGATCGCAAGGTCTTCCGCGGCTTGATGTGGAGGCACTTCCCAGCCCAGCGCTTCCTCTAGCTCCGCTCGATGCTCTGCAAGCCACAAATACAGGTCGGTCTCGGTTCTATCCGGAAAATCCTGCAACAGCCCTTGCTCGCGTATGATGTTAGCCACCGGCCGGTAGACGGTATCGTACCAGTGCGCTGCGGCCTCTTCGTAAGGGATCTCGCGCTGTTGTTCGATACCCATATAGTGACGGTGCACCCGGATATGTTCTTCCAACGTGCGATAGTTCCCCGCTTGCGTCAACGGCAAGGCCGCTTCCGGCCGCGTCTCGCCCAGCCCCGTTCGCTTCAAGAAATCGGCGTGGCGCGCCCTGATAATTAGTTCCTCCGGCTGCGCGTCAGGCGTCAGTGGCACCCTGGTCTTGACCTCGGTGACGTAGGCCGGGATCGATTCCAGGCCCATCTGTCGTGCGACCGACACGCGGTGGTTGCCGTCTATCACAAAATACGACTCACCCAACTGGTAGACTTCGATCGGCGGCCAGCCTTCCATGCTCGTCGCCACCGTCTTTACTCGCGCCCAACGATCTTGCATCTGATCGGATTTCGGCAAGAACGTGCGCGTAAAGTCGCCGTAGCGTCCCACGCTGCCCACAATCGAGTCCAACGGAATTTCCTTCAAGCCGCGATCGATACGGTTGCGCTCTCCGACGATGCTGCGCACTTCGTCGTAAGAAAGCAGTGTGTCCGGCCGGCCTGTCAGGCGCGCCAGGATCTGTTCCAGGGCTGCCCGGCGCCGCGCTTCATGAAAATCTTCGACGGCGCCCAGATATGCACCGCGTGTCACGTGCTCTTCCTTTCAATCACGACAGATCATCCTATCATAAACTCACGCGCCGCCTCAAGAACGACCAAAGCCAGTTATCCCCTTGGCTGGTGCGCGCCACGGCGGTCCAGACAGCAGGCAGGCTCGTCGCGCCGGGATAGACAAGATAGCGCGGCATCCAGCGCGCGCCAAAGCGTGAACGAACTTCGTGCAGGCGCGCCATCATCTGCGGCTCACCGTCCGGGTTACCGTCCTGCTCGGTCAGGGTGCGCGACATTCCATCCAAGGCCGCCACATCTGCCATTCCCGGATAGCCTGCCCCGAGATTGACATATTGGAAACCACGGCGCTGTGCCCATTGCAAGATCGTGAGAATCAATAGCTCCAGCGTCCCTTCGCGGATCTGTGGCCGGTGGCGCAGGACGTCAACAGCTAGAAATTCGCCTGACGGGTCCACGATCAGCGTGGCGTAGGCGCTGACCAATGACCGTGGCGTGCGCGTCATTACGATCGGGCTTTGCGCCACGTGCGTTGCGTCAAAGTGACTTAACACTAGCTCCGAATTCCCACCGCGCACGATTGTTAACCACTCGTCATTAATTAATTGCAGCTCTTCCACCAGCTCTGGCGGATGAGGCGGCATGCGGGTGCCAGCGCGGTATCCTCGCAATAAGAGGCGGCCTACTTCTTGTAGTACATCCTGCTTGCCATTGTTCAGGTCAAACTCCTGCAGGTCCACAATAGCTTCCCGACCCACCGCCATAGAGTCAAAGCCGGCGATCTCGTAAAACTCCTGATACGCTGCTGTGGCCTGATAAAACGACGGCAGCCAGTCGTTGCGGCGGCAGTGATCGGCAAATCCGGCGACCGCCTCGACAATGTCGGCCTGCGGGCCAATCGGATCCCCTAGAGCGACAGCAGTGCGACCCGTCAACAAAAAAGCCACCACGGAACCGCCGGGGCTGAAATAGTAGTAAGCGTTAGGCTGCATGGCGAGGCGCGACATCGCATTTCGCCCATAGGTCGTCACCAGCACAGCCGCCCGCGCGCGCTCCGCGGCCGTCGCGGGCCGCCGCAATAGGACCGGTCGTAGTAACTGAAAAATCGCGTATGTCAGTGTCAGGGCGCCGATAGCGTAAATCGAGATCGCCACAAAGCGCCCCGAGTCCAACTCCAGCAACCACGCCGGAGGGCGCAGCGCAAAAATCATGTTGGCCGTCTGCAGCAGCACTGTCTGCAGGTCGTACGCTTCTCCGCTGCGGCGTGCCAATACATATAGGCCTGCGCCCCCGTAAATCAGCAGAAACGCAAACGCGCCGAGTATAACCACCGCTCCCTCGCGCACTGACGGGGGATCCGATCGCGCATGAAAGTGTGGGCGCAAACGTACCAGCCACGCTGCCAGCGCCAGCGTCAAGAGCGTACGAAAATCCAACAGCGTATTATTCAGCGTGAGGCTGAACGCCGACAGCAGAAGAACGACCAGCGTGATCAGCCATGCGGCCCGCTTGCGGCGCCATAACGCATTCGCTAACACGAGCAGTACGAGGCCGGTCAGCAAGGCGCCCAGTTGCCCACCGCGCCGCAACTGCAGCGGCGCAAATTGCGTCACGCGCCGCAGATCCTGCGCCAGCTCCGGATAGGTGACCGAAACGATGTTCACCAACCCCATCAGCGCCGTCAAAATGGCTACGATGCGTACGTTCCATCGTTCGCGCAGGGCGCGCTCCTTGCTGCCCAGGGATCGTAGCCGCTGCAGCATAAAAAAGCCCGCAAGCATAGGCAGCCAGAATGCCAGGCCGCGGAAAGCCAGCACGACGATGGTCGCCACCGCGCTCGAAACGCCCAGCCTGATTAGCGTCAACGGCACAACTGTCTCGACGAACCCCACACCCTGCGGCGAAGGCGCAATGATCACAAAGAGATGACCGATCGCAAAGGCCGCCAGCACCGCAGCCAAAGGCGCCTGATCGCCAAATGCCAGAAAAACGGTATAGAGACTGGCAGCATTAATCAAATGCGAGATACCTGACCAGCCGACGATAGTCAGCAGACCGGATGGATTCTTGCGGGCAACCTCTGCAGCCGCGGTAAACTCGCTGCCGGTTGCCGTACTCCAGTTCTCTTCTAAAAGCGGCGGGCGGCGCAGGCGGCCTGCAATACGATTGACGAGCGTCTGAAACCTGGATAGCAGCCGGTGCAGTGCGTCAGGGTGTGTCGCGCCTAGAAACAGCAAACTGGCCAGGACCAGCGTGAAGAGGAGCAGCGTGGCAGCAGCGATAATTTCATAGATCTTCACGGACGCTTCCAGCTGCAGGTAGATGAGGCCATAAATGAGCAGCAAGGCAAAACCGGCATAGTCGCCGACGACGCCCAGCACGGTGCCCGCCGCCGCTCGCGCTCCGGAATAACCCCTTTGCACCGCCTCGTCCACGTAAAGGGCCAGGCCGGCCGTACCCCCTGATGGCGCCACCGCGTTTATAAACATCGATCCCAAAAATACCGGGACCAACGCCCGCAATCTTGCTTCGATGCCTACTAACCTGAAGCAGACCTGGTATATCCTTGCCTGGGTCACAAAATAGCCGATCTGCAAGAGCAGGGCAACGAGGATCCACTGCCAGATGCCCCCTGCCAGCGTGTCCGCCAGGTTCTCCATCTCGTTGGCGCGCGTGGCAACCAGCCAGACGAACGATGCTGCGAGGATCAACAGTAACCAGCGACGAGTATTCATCTCGCGCGGCATTGTAGCACCACCCCACAAGTTGACCAATCCCCCACCCTGTGCTAAACTGTCGCCATTATGGGCTTTCAATTGGCGCCTCGTCCGGCTGCAGGCGATCACCTTCATCATCATCCTTTTTACACCGCTATTTTCGGGGATGTGGCCGCGCCTGTCTGATGCGCCATCACTACAACTACGGTCGTGAGACCCTCCCCGGAAACAGGGAGGGTCTTTTTATTTTCCCGGAAACTCAAACATCCGAACGGAAGCCAGTTTCCGGGAAGTAGTTCCCGGGAAAATGCCAGGAGACCTTATGACCAGAGAAGATATTCGCCTCGCATTGCCCAGCAAGGGGCGGCTTGCCGGAGACTCCCTTGAGTTTCTGGAAGCCAGCGGACTGAAGGTTTATCGGCCCAATCCGCGGCAGTACGCTGCGCAAATTCCTGCCCTTCCCGGCCTGACCGTCATGTTTCAACGGCCCGGCGACATCGCCGTCAGCGTGCGGCAGGGCAGCGTGGACTTTGGCATTACCGGCCTAGACGTTTTCTGCGAGAAATGCGGCGAGCACAATGAAGACGCCCTCTTACTCCACGACGCCCTTACCTTCTCCCGCTGCCGCCTCAGCCTGGCGGTGCCTGAGGATTGGTCTGAGGTAGAAGACACGAGTAGCCTGGCGCGCCTGGCGCGTCAGATGCTCGCAAGTGAAAAACGCCCCCTGCGCGTGGCGACGAAGTTTCCGACGCTCACCGGCAACTTCCTCGAGGCGCGAGGCGTCACGCCTTTCCAGCTCGTCGAGGTGGAAGGAACGCTCGAAATCGCTCCTGCCATCGGTTATGCCGATCTTATCGCCGACCTCGTCTCCACCGGCACCACGCTCCGCGACAACCATTTGCGTGAGCTCGACGACGGCGCCATTCTGCACTCACAAGCAATTCTCATCGCCAACCGCGCCGCGTTGGCGAATCGCCCACCCGTCCTCGCCCTGGCGCGCCAGCTGCTGGAGTACATCGAGGCCCACCTGCGCGCCCAGGAATGTCACCTGGTCTTCGCCAACATGCGCGGCGGCTCACCTGAGGAGATCGCCGCGCGGATGTTTGCCCAACCCAACCTCAGCGGCCTGCAGGGGCCTACCATCTCGCCAATAATACCGAATTATGGCGCTACTAATAACGGCGCGACCAATTGGTACGCGGTGAATATCGTCGTGCGCAAAGACCGCCTGGCCCAGACTATCGCCGCACTGCGCACCGTCGGCGGCAGCGGCGTCGTCGTCTCGCCCGTCACCTATATTTTCGAAGAAGAGCCCCAACGCTACCGCGCGATGCTGTCGGCGCTGGGCGACGATTAACACCGATTTTGTAGGTGATGTTTCCAGCTTGACCCAGGAACAAACATCATGCTCAACATCTTCACCCCAGCAGAAGCACAACGCACCATCCTCCGCCGCGACCACTGGCTGCAACGTGAGCTACCCGACAGCCTCAAAGAACGCATCCGCCGCATCTTTGGCGAGGCGCTAACTCCTGAACAGGCGGTAAGCCGCATCTTGCTCGATGTGCGCTCTGATGGCGACGCCGCCTTGCGCCGCTGGACCGAGCGCATCGACGGCATTAGCTTGCAGCAGTTCGCCGTACCCACCGCGCAAATTGCCGCCGCTGCTGCGACCGTACACGGTGACCTGTTGCAGGCGCTGCAATTGGCTGCGGGCCGCATTCGTGATTTCCACAGTCGCCAGCCGCTGCCTGACTGGACGACCACGGAGATGGGCGGCATTCTTGGGCAGCGCGTTACGCCGCTGCGCCGCGTGGGCGTCTACGTGCCCGGCGGCACCGCGCCGCTGCCCTCCTCGCTGCTCATGTCTGTGATTCCCGCCCAGGTCGCCGGTGTGCAGGAAATTGTCGTCGCCACACCGCCTGCCCGCAGTAGCGGCGGGGACGGCGGTTCGGTCTCAGCCGCCATCCTCGCCGCGGCCCACGTCGCCGGAATCGAAACCATTTATACGCTCGGCGGCGCGCAGGCCATCGCCGCGTTAGCCTTCGGCGTCGAGTCGATTCCGGGTGTAGACAAGATCGTCGGACCCGGCAACCTCTTCGTCACGCTCGCCAAGCAGCAGGTCTATGGACTGGTGGGCATTGACGGCCTCTACGGACCGACGGAAACACTGGTAATCGCCGACGACAGCGCCGATCCTGCCTGGGTCGCCGCCGACCTCCTGGCCCAGGCCGAGCACGACGTTCTGGCTACCGCCATTTTACTCACAGCGTCGCGCGACCTCGCCCAGGCCGTGCAGTACGAGGCAGGACGCCAGTTGGAGCAGCTCAACCGCGGCGAGATTATCGCGGCTTCGCTTGAAAATCAGGGCGGCATTGTACTGACCGCGGACCTGGACGAAGCGGCGCGGCTGGCGGACGCCTTCGCGCCCGAGCACCTCTGTCTGGACGTCGCCGATCCGCCGGCGCTGGCACGGAAAATCAGGAGCGCCGGTGGCTTCTTCTTTGGCGGACACTCCTTCGAGGTGCTGGGCGATTACGTTGCCGGACCGAGCCACACGATGCCTACGGGCGGCACCGCCCGCTTTGCCTCGCCGCTGAACGTGCTCGATTTCGTGCGCATCAACAGCATCGTGGCCCTCGACGCCGCCACTGCGGCGCAGCTAAGCGGCGCTGCAGAAGTGATCGCCGCGGCTGAACAGTTGACCGCTCATGCCGCCGCGGCGCGATTGCGCGCGGTATCGCGCTTGCGCACCAGAAATCAAAATGATTAATGCCACTAATTTCACGGATTCCACAAATCACCGCATTAGAATGAGTGAAATTGGTGTAATTCCATGCAGCCATTCGAGCTACTGAGAGAAACCATGCCTCCTTTCCACCACGAAGAGTTTGTGCGACCTGATATCGCCACGATGGAACCTTACGTACCCATCGTACCCTTTGAAGTGCTCTCCGCGCGCCTCGGACGTCGTCCGGAAGACATCGTTAAACTGGACGCCAACGAGAACCCTTACGGCCCCTCTCCTAAGGTCCTGTCTGCGCTCGCAGACGCGAAGTACCTGCACATCTATCCGGATCCTCAGTCCAGCGCCCTGCGCCGGGCGCTGGCGGATTACACCGGCGTGCCACAGGAGCGCCTCTTGGCCGGCGCCGGAGCCGACGAGCTGATCGATCTCGTCTTGCGCGCCGTCCTGCGACCGGGCGATGGGGTGCTCAACTGCCCTCCCTCTTTTGGCATGTATCCCTTTTCGACGGCCGTCAACATGGGAGAGCTGATCCAGGTTTGGCGCCGCGCTGATTTTGCGTTGGACGTAGACGGCATCTGCAGCGCCGTTTTCGCCAACCCGCGCGCGCGAATCCTGTTCATCTGCTCGCCCAACAACCCTGACGGCGGCGTGATCTCGGACGAGGCGCTGCGGCAGCTTCTGGAAATGCGGGTGCTGGTGATCCTCGACGAAGCCTACGTAGAATTCGGCGGAGAAAGCCGCATCACCTGGACGCCGCAGTATGAAAATCTGGTCGTCTTGCGCACGTTCAGCAAGTGGGCCGGCCTTGCCGGGTTGCGTGTTGGTTACGGCGCCTTTCCTCTCTGGCTCATGCCCCACCTATGGAAAATTAAACAACCCTACAACGTCAGCGTCGCTGCTTCACTGGCCGCCATCGCCGCCCTGCACGACGCCGCCTGGTCCCGCCGTCACATAGGCGCCATCGTCGCCGAGCGGGAACGCCTGCAGAAGGCGCTGGCCAAGTTTGAATTCCTAGAGCCGCTGCCCAGCCGGGCCAATTTTGTTCTATGCCGCATTATCGGCGCGGATGCGGCCCGGCTCAAGAGCGATCTAGAGCAACAGGGCATCCTGGTACGCTATTTCGACAAACCCGGCCTGCAAAACGCCATTCGGATCAGCGCCGGCCGGCCGCAAGACACGGACCGGCTCTTGTCTGTGCTCAAAGCCTGGAAAGGCTCTTAGTTGTCATAATGAGCGATAACAAGGTATGAACATGAGCACCTTGAGCATCGTGAGCACCTTGGTCAACCTACATCAAGGAACGATATGACTCGCACAGCGACAATTGAACGCCAAACCTCGGAAACCAGCGTCCGGCTAACCCTACACCTCGACGGCGCCGGCCAGCATTCCATCGACACCGGCATCGGCTTTCTCGACCACATGCTGACCCACCTCGCCGTGCACAGTCTTTTTGACCTGGACGTGCTGGCCGAGGGCGACCTACACGTCGACGCCCATCATACCATTGAAGACGTAGCCATCGTGCTCGGCCAGGCCCTCGACCGCGCGCTGGGCGACCGTCACGGCATCCAGCGCATGGGCCACGCCTACGTGCCCATGGACGAAGCGCTGGCCTTCGTCGCGGTCGACCTCAGCGGCCGTCCCTACTGCGTCGTCGACGCCGCCTGGCACACGACGGCTATCGGCCAGATGCCTACCTTCCTGGTCGACCATTTTCTGGAGTCGTTCGCTGTACACGGCCGCTTGAACCTGCACGCCCGCGTGGAATATGGCCGTGACGACCACCACCAGGCCGAAGCCGTTATCAAGGCGCTGGGCCGCGCCTTGCGCCTTGCCGTGGTTCGTGACGAACGTCGTGAGGGAGTGCCTTCCACCAAAGGAACGTTAACAGAGTGAATCACATCACCATGATCGACTTCGGCATCGGCAATCTGCGCTCGGTGCAAAAAGCGCTAGAGCACGTAGGGGCTCAGGTAGAGCTGACCAGCGACCCCGCGAGAATCGCGGGTGCCCGCAAGCTGGTTCTGCCCGGCGTCGGCGCCTTCGGGGCGGGTATAGCCGCCCTGCGCCAGAGAGATCTCGTGACGCCCATTAAAGACGCCGTCGCCGCGGGCACGCCGCTTCTGGGCATTTGCCTGGGCATGCAGCTGCTGTTCGACGAAAGCGAGGAGCGAGGCGCGCACCAGGGGCTGGGCCTGCTATCCGGCCGCGTGGTGCGCTTCAGCGGCGAAGGGCTTATCGTGCCGCATATGGGTTGGAACCAGATCGAGCACGACGGCAGCCACCCGCTGATGCGCGGCGTGCCTGATGGCGCGCACGCCTACTTTGTGCACTCCTACTATTGTGAACCCAAGTCGACACAAGCCACCATCGCGCGCACGGCGTACGGCCTGTCATTTGCCGCCATTACCGGCCGCGACAACGTCGTCGGCCTGCAATTTCACCCTGAGAAGAGCCAGCGCGTGGGACTGCAGATTCTTGAGAACTACTTTAGGGATTTTCCCGGAAAGTCCAAGTTTACGGGGAAATGAGAGCACCCGTATATGATCGATTTCACCATCTATCCCGCTATCGACCTGCGCCGCGGGCAGGTGGTTCGCCTACAGCACGGCGACCCCACCCGCCAGACGACTTTTAGCTCCGATCCCCAGGCCACAGGCCAACGCTGGACCGACGCTGGGGC
>JAICPS010000013.1 GCA_025929715.1 Anaerolineae bacterium
CCCCAGCCGCCTCCGCGCAAATTGTATGGCGGGCTCCCACTCCCGGCGCCTGCTGTATGTCTCCGCCAGCTGCACCAGGACGGCGTCCAGCGAACGCCGCAGTTCTTCTGCCAGAAAGAAGCGCCAATCTTCGAACTCGGGGGCATCGGGCAAGCTGAAGCCCCCAAGAAAATCGTCGGTATATAGCGCCGCCGCTTCCTCGAGCCGTGTAAGGCATTCCGCCGACAGCGCGGCAGCCGGATGTTCCGCAGTAGAACGCTTGCCGGGCAGGCAGGAAGCGACGATACTGCGAAATTCCTCGACGTCAACCCAGGCGTCTGCGTCGGGGTTCAGGCTGATAACGTCGGACGAAACGTTCAGGACGTTGCCCGTCAGCGCGTTATTGAGCTCGTAGAGGGTGCGCCGCAGGCGCCCGCGCCCGCCGCTCTGATCGTACTCGGGCCACAGCAGCGTCGAAAGGGCGTCACGCGTGTGGGGCTGGCCACTGACGACCAGGTACGCCATGAGAGCCAGCGCCTTCTGCAGCTTGAGAGGCAGAAGCGCGCCGGCCTGCTCTGCGCGGGGCGGACCAAAGAAGTAAAATCTTGTTGACACTATCCACCGGCTTCTGTCGGCAGTGGATAACAGTTGCCACTGTTAGCCTGAGCGCTGTGATCGGTATTGGCGACGAGAATACACATTTCCTCTGCCGCCGCCGGCCGGTCGGCCTGCGTGTATCCGGTGAAGGGGCGCGGCCCGCCGTAGACGAACCAGGGACCGGCGCCAGGGACGCCGGCCTGCTCGGGCGGGACGGTGTCAAAGAAGAAGTGCACGTGCATGCCAGGTAGCGTTTCCGTGTACTCAAACGTCTCGTATTCCACGATGTAACGGCCGTCCTGGAGAGTGATGCTGTTTATGCGTGCGTAAGGGATGCCCGGCGGCACCGTCGGGGTGGCTGTCGGCGCGTACAATGCCGTCGCCGTTAACGCCAGGTCGTGCTCGGCCGTCGCCGTCATCGCGGCATGCTGCGCGTCGGCGGTGGCCTGCGCAGCGGTCGCTTCCGCATTTGCTATCGAAGCATACGCGGCCGTCGCTGTCTGAGCGACAGATTGCGCCTGGGACGTCGCTTCCAGGCCGGCATCCTGCGCCTCAGCTGTCGCCGTGCTGGCGGCGGCTGTCTGCTCCGCGCCGCCTTCCAGGCCGATTTGCTCCTCTTCGGGCGTTCCAGGCGTGCTCTGTTCGACAACGGGCAAGGTGGCTTCAGGATCTTCGCCGCCAAATAGACCGTTATTCATGGCTATGGCTACACCGGCAATGCAGATGATGGCCAGCAAGAGCAGGCCCACAGCGCCGCCAATGAGCACGGGCCGCTTGGGACGGCTGGCGAAACCGGTTCCTACCGGTATATCTTCGCCGCCTGGGGGAGCGCTGTCGGTGATAGGTGGGCTTGGCGCCGGCCGTCTTGTCTCTGGAGGCGGCGATTCTGGTCGGGCGGCAGGCACCGTCTGTGGGCGCGATAAACCGGGGGTCGGGGGGGCCGGCTCGATCACCGTCGGGGCCGCGGCGGCCGATGGGTCGGTCGACGCGAGTCCCGGATCGCGCAGCGTTTTGGCAATGTCGGACGCGCGGCTGAAGCGTTGCTCGCGATCTTTGTTCAGCGTCTTATTGATGACGTGAACCAGGCCCGGCGGCACATCTGGACGCAGCTGGCGCAGATTGGGAACCGGATCGTTGATGTGCATCATCATTATCGTCATCGCCGAGTCGGCTTCGAACGGGGCGCGGCCGCCCGCCATCTCGAATAGCAGAACGCCCAACGAGTAGATGTCGGTGCGCTCGTCGACGCGCTCGCCCCTGATCTGCTCCGGGGACATGTAGCGCGCCGTGCCCATCACGGCGCCTGTCGCCGTGTGCTGCGTGCCGCCCATGATCTTGACGATGCCAAAATCCATGAGCACCGGCTCGTTGTTGACGTTGAGCATGACGTTGGCCGGTTTCACGTCGCGGTGTATCAGGTTGCGGCTGTGGGCATAGTCCAGGGCATCGGCCACGCTGGCGCCGACACTTATCGTCTTGTCGATGTCCATGCGCCGTTCGTTCTCGTGCAGGCGCTTCAAGCGAGCCTGCAGAGTTTCACCTGGCACAAACTCGAAGACGATGAAGTAGACGTCCTCGTCGTGGTTGTAGTCGAAGACCTGGATGATGTTGGGATGGCGCAGCTGGGCTACGGCCCAGGCCTCTTCCTCGAAACGGCGCACGAACTCGGGATCGGTAGATAGATGGGGATGGATGAGCTTAACGGCCACGATGCGGTTCAGGTTCTGGTCGAGGGCCTTATACACGGCCGACATGCCACCCTGTCCCAGGAGTTCCTGAATAAGATAACGCCCGCCTAATTTCTTGCCGATCCAGGTCGGTCTAGTCATAGCAAATCTCCGTTACTCAATCAACCATAGGAACGCATCATTATATTGACACGTCGTCGTTCCGGATTCGTTCAGGCCCACGAAGGCTACAAAGCCTCGTTCGAAGGCAATCGACGGCGTGACGTCGCCGACGTGGCTGCCGTTGCTGTAGAAGGAAAATGTATTGCCGCGGGCTACGACGGCGAAGCGGTTGGTGGTGTCGTTTTGCCACTGGAAGCTAGGGTCGAGGCGGTTGATGTTGATGTCTGTAATTTCATTGCGCACAACCTCGCCGTCTTGCATGATGGTGAAAAACAGCTCGCCTGAGCCGCCGCGGATTACGAGGGCAATATATTGGTCGTAGTCGCCCTCTTGATCGCCGTCAGAACGAAGGACGTAGCCGCAGCCGGCGGTGCCGAAGCGCGTATTCCAGGTGATGTCGGAAGCCAGCACGAAATCCTGGGCGACGGTGGTAATGTTCTGGTTGGCATAAGTATAACTCATGTAACCACTGGCCGAGATGGTGACTGGCGGATGGATCCAGGCCAGCTCGCCCTGGGCCGGATCAACGCCATAAGTGGGCAGCTCGGCGAGAAACGGCGCCGACGCCGACGCCGTGGCAGCCGCGCTATCTGTGTCCAACGTCGCACGGGCCACTGCCGTCTCCGTGGCCCCAATGCTGAGCGCCGTGGCCTCGGCTTGCGCCGTCGCCACGGGGTCTGGACCAGGCGGCGTCGCCGTCGCCTCAGTTTCTACAACGTTTATGACTTCCGCCGTAGGCGTTGGCGCGCTGCTCTGGGCAATGCTCGTGTTAAGAGCGGCAATCGTCGCCGTCGCGTCCGCGTCGACGCCGCCTGGCAGCCCGCATGCCAACACTGGTCCTGCCAGTGCAATCAGGAACAAAAGAAGAATCCGTTTTCTCATGGCATCACTTGCTTGCCGGATCCCCGTTAAGTCAGGTCCTTGCGCTTTTGCAGCACCAGGATACCCACGAATAGGATACCGATAATGATACTCTGAGCCAGCCAGGTACGCGTAAGCGTGCCCCAATAAGCGCTGCTGTCTTCTTTATTAACGAACGTCCAGCCAAAATCCCGTTGGAACTGGCGAATCATTCCTTCGGCGGGCACGATGGCCGATAGGCGTTCAGCTTCCCAGGTGGCGCGTTCGGTTTGATAGTCGAAGACGGCTTCCTGGTATTCGGCCAGGCGCGCCTGATAATCGTCCGCGTTGGCCTGATACTCGCGCAAAGCCTCCTGAAATGCATTTACCTGCGCCTGGTACGCTTCCAGCTCGGCTTCGGCAATTTCGGCCTGCGCCTGGTACTCCGCAAGCTCGGCGCGATAGCCGTCTTGAATCGTTTCCACTTCGGCCTGCCAGCTTTCCAGCGCGTCGAAGTAATTGGCCATTGCCACCTGATCCGCCTCGTCTTCGGGCCTGACGGGCTGCGGGGGCAGCTCCGGCTCCTCGGGTTGCGGTCCCAGGGGTTCGGGCGGCTCTCCAGGCTCAGCCGGCGGCTCGCCCGGTTCGGCCGGTGGATCGCCGGGCTCTACGGGCGGTGGCTGCTGCAGCGCCGCCGTTTGGAACTGGCCTACGCCGGGGAAGTTGCAGGAGTTCGGGTCCAGCGTGTTGCTGCCCATGCAGTTGCAGTTGGCGTCCCTCTGCTCCAGCGTCAATGCCGATCGCTCTTCGGGCGACAGTTGCCAGCAGGCATCCTGCGCCACGTCAGATCCGGAGCCGCTGATCGCCATGAACGCTTCAAAAGCCCAGCGCGTGGAAATGGGGGCGGTGACAGCGCTGGGCAGGGGAACGAGCGCGCCGCCCAGCACGATCTGCGGCACCATGAGCAGGATGACGATGAGCGGCGCCGAGTTGGAATTGGGCGCCAGCGCCGACGAGAAAAGGCCCAGCATCATGCCCGCCATCGTCGCCAGCAGCAGCGAGAAATACATCAGGAGCATCTCTGTCAGGCCGCCGGGCATGTCAAAGGCCAGATAGTGCACGATGATATAGCACGCGGTCTGGTACAGGGCTAGGAGCGCCGCGACCCAAATCTTGGACATCACGTAGGGGATGATCTTCAGATTGACCAGCCGTTCGCGCCTGTAAACGTCCTGTTCTTTGACGATCTCCCGCATTTGCGCCAGCCCGCCGACCATCACGGCGTACACGGTGGGCAAGAAGAGGATGATCAGCACAACCGGAAAGTTGCCCTCGGTGAAATCAAAGGGGTTTGCGCCTACCACGGCCGCCAGCACTACCTGCAACAGGGCCACCAGGGGCGCAGCCGCGAGCATCAGGGCCAAACTGAACCTGTCTCGCGTCAGGATTTTGAAATTGCGCGAGGAGAGTATGGAGAATTGGCGCAGGGAAGAGATCTGCCGGCGGCGTGGCCTGGCGGATTGTTGGGCGACCGCCGGTACGGCGGGCGCAGACGGCGTCTGCCCGTTGCCCGGCAGGCGCTCCGTTTCCTCCAGAGGCCGCGCGATGTATTTCTGAAACGCCGGATGATTGTGATAGCGCTCTTCCCACTCCTGGGGAGACCCGTTGCGCGATTCTTCTAGTATCGCGTAAATCTCGTCGAACTCAATGTCCCGCGCGCGCCGGTCGCGTTCAGAGCGATAGTTATCGAAATATTCAAGCGCTTCGTCTGGCGGCCCATACCACACCAGGTAGCCGCCGCGCGCCAGGAATGCCACCTTGTCCGCCAGCATCACGTTCTTCGTGGCGTGCGTGATCAGCGCAATCGTGCGCCCCTGGTCCGCGAGCCGTCGCATCAACTGCATCAGCGACGTTTCCGTACCAGGATCCAGGCCGGATGTGGGCTCGTCGAGGAAAAAGAGCCCCGGCTTGGTCAGTAGTTCTACGCCAATGGATACGCGTTTTTGCTGGCCACCGCTTAACTGGCTGATCTGCGTGTCTTTGCGATGCACCAGGTCCAGATCTTCCAGCACCTCGAGGATACGCTCGTGGCGTTCTTCTTTGCTCGTGTCCGGCGGCATGCGTAGCTGAGCCGCGTAGTCGAGCGCCTGGAACACCGTCAGCTCCATGTGGATGATGTCGCGCTGCGGCACGTAGCCAATGTCATTGCGAATCGCGTCAAAGTTTTTGTAGATGTCAATATCGTTGACGTGGACTGAGCCGTGAGTTGCCGGGCGGTAACCGGCGACGGCGTCCACCAGGGTCGACTTGCCGCCGCCACTCTGACCCACGACCACGATAAATTCGCGTGGCTGGAAAACCAGGGAGATATTCTGCAAAATATTGAGATCTTTACGCACCCATTTATTAAGGCCGACGGCCTCCACCTGCAGGCCGCCGCTCTCGTCGTATTGTGCCAGCGCCTCTTTGCCTACCACAAAGCGGTAAGGGCCTATGCGCACCGTGTCGTCGGGTTGCAGCCAGACCTCGTCCTCGATGCGCTGATCGTTGACGAAGGTGCCGTTGGAGCTGCGTAGATCACGCACGCGGTAGCGCTGTCCCACACGCTCAATCTGTGCGTGGAATCGAGAAACCGAGGGATTGTTCACCACGATGTCGTTGCTGGAATCACGGCCCAATGTAAGCGTCGTCTTTTCTGTGAAGTCGACCGTGCGCTCGTCGGCAACGTCGCGAGCCTCTCGCGGCGACTGGTAGGTCATGGTCACCATTGCGCCCGGATCCAGGCCCCCGATACGCAGCTTGTCCTCGTGGCGCAAGCGGCGTGGTTCGCTCAGCGGGCGGCCCTCAAAGAGCAGCGGGTTCGTGACTTCCGGCAAGGGCGCCACGCGATAGCCGCCGTCGCTGCGCTGCAGGTAAGCGTGATGGCGGGACACGATAGGCGAGGGTAGAACAATGTCGTTGTCCTCGGCGCGCCCGATGGTGATCCGCTCGCGGTCGAGGGTAAACGTCTGCTGCGGATTACCGGCAATCTGCACCGTAAACCTGGGCGCCGGCTCGTCTCCCAGGCTTTGCGCCCGCTTCGTGCTCAGCGCCTCCTGGCGCTCGGTCGCTTCAGACTCCGGCATAGCAGCAGCGCGCTGTTTAGCAGGCGACTGCTTCGTGGCGGGCGGCGGAGAGGCGGGTCGTCCTGCGGCCGCTCGCCGCTCCACGGCGGGAGCCTGTTGAAAAGTTAACGTTACTTGAAACGGCGAATCGTCCTGCCCGATGCGCAGCTCGTCATCGTGACTGAGCTGGCGCGCCTGTTGCAACGCCTGTCCCTGGTAGACCACGGCATTACTCGCCTGCGGCAGCACCACCAGGCGGTAGCCGTCGCCGCTGCGCTCCAATCTGGCGTGATAACGGGAGACAATGCGCGAGGGAATGACGATGTCGTTGTCGCCGGCTCGCCCCATCGTAATAGTTTCCTGCCGTAGCTCGTGTACCTCAGGATTCTCGCCGGCTACGCGGACGACGAGACGCGGCGGTTGAGACGAGGATGCTTGTGCGCCCTGCGCCACCGACGCCGGCGGTAGCGGCGAATCTGCAGGCGACTTTTGCATTTGCACCGTGGCGGGCACGTTTTCGTCGACGGCGTAGACCGTCGCCTGCATCATAGTTCGTTCATCTTCCTCGTCTGGCCAATCGAAGCGCAGACGAATCGCCTGGCCCAGGGTTATATCGTCGCCGGTATTTAGGGGAGTGCTCTGTTGCACCCGCTGCCCATTGACGAACGTACCATTGCTACTGCCCAGATCTTCGACGTAATATTGCTCGTTGCGCCGCAGAATGCGCGCGTGGCGACGTGAGACAGATGGAGAACTAATGACCAGATCCGCCTGCTCGTCCCGCCCAATCACGATTTCGTCTTGTGAAAGGGTCAATTCACGGCCCGATGAAGGTCCTTCAATAATTACAAGCGTGCCGAATGGATATGACACGGCTAAGCCTCCCGATAAATGGATTTTTTGGCATAGTGGATTTCGGCACAGTATAACAGAGTTTATTCTTTTATGGTATAAGTATGAAGGTAGTGTGTTGACACGACCATAGAAGGAAATATGCCAGTTTAGTCCATGGCCTGTCGCCGTAACGGAGCCGGCTACTCAGCGTTTCGCAACCAGTGTGCCGGAAAAGCGGACGAGCGGCTCGTTCAGATGGTGACGACAGACCAGGGAAGTCGGTTATGGAATTTCATAATGCCAACAGCGCTGCGTTCCGGCAGGAGACGCTTGTCGAGCTTTCGCGCAAGCGCGCTGTTCAAGAGCCAGAAAAGATCGCATATATCTTCTTGCAGGATGGGGAAGGGGACGAACTCCGTATTTCCTATGCCGAGTTAGATCGCCGGGCGCGGGCCGTTGCCGCCCAGTTGCAGAATCTCGGTGCAACGGGCGAGCGAGCGCTGCTGCTCTATCCCGCCGGCCTTGACTTCATAGTCGCGTATTTCGGCTGCCTCTATGCCGGCGTCACAGCGGTTCCCGTCTACCCGCCGCGCCTCAACAGGCCGTCGCCCCGCATACAGGGCATCGTGGCCGACGCGCAGGCCAGGTTTACACTGACGACCACGCAGATACTGGAAAAGCTGGAACGCCGCTTCGCGCACATGCCCGACTTGGCAGCGCTGCGCTGGCTAAACACCGATACACTTCCCGACGGACTCGACGAACAGTGGCGCGATCCCGGCGTAACGGCCGACACGCTGGCCTTTTTGCAGTACACCTCGGGTTCCACCAGCGCTCCTAAGGGCGTTATGGTGAGCCATGGCAACCTCATGCATAACCTGGAACTGATCCGGCGTGGCTTTCGCATAGACCACCGGGGTTCGGGCGTTTTCTGGTTACCCAGTTATCACGATATGGGCCTCATTGGCGGTATCCTGGAACCGATGTATATCACAGGGTTCTCAGTACTGATGGATCCGGCAGCCTTCTTGCAGCGTCCGGTGCGCTGGCTGCAAGCCTTATCGCGTTACAAGGGTACGATAAGCGGCGCGCCCAATTTCGCCTACCAGATGTGTGTGGATAAGGTGACGCCAGAACAGTGTGAGAGGTTGGATCTCAGCCAGTGGGAGATCGCCTTCAGCGGCGCCGAGCCTATCCGGCCCGAGACGCTGGACGCCTTTGCAGAGCGTTTTGCGCCTTACGGTTTTTCACGAGAGGCCTTTTACCCTTGCTACGGGTTGGCCGAAGGGACGCTCATTGTTTCCGGCGGGGATGGCACAGCGGCGCCTGTTCCACTGAATGTGAGCGGTACGGAGCTAACGCGCAACCGCGCCGTCCTTGTCGAACCGGGTGCTGGCGACGCCCAGGCGCTGATCAGCTCCGGGCATGCACTGCTTGACCAGCGTATCGTCATTGCCGATCCCGACGCCCAGACGGCGTGCGCCCCCGGCGCAGTGGGGGAGATATGGGTTTCAGGCGATAGCGTGGCTAAGGGCTACTGGAACCGCCCGGAAGCAACACAAGAGACTTTTCAGGCCTTTCTGGCCGGCAGCGGCGAGGGGCCATTTTTGCGTACCGGCGATCTCGGTTTTTTGCATGAGGGCGAGCTCTACATTACCGGGCGGCTCAAAGATTTGATCATTATTCGCGGCCGAAACCATTATCCGCAGGACATCGAACAGACGGTCAATGAAAGCCACGAAGCGTTTGAAACTGGTATGGGCGCGGCTTTCTCCGTGGAAATTGACGGAGAAGAGCAACTGGTCATTACCTTCGAGCTGAAGCGCAGCCACCGCCGCGCCGATGCTGACGAAGTCGCCGCGGCCGCTCGTCGCGCGGTAGCCACACAGCACGGCCTGCAGGCGCATACCATCGTCCTTCTCAAGCCCCTGAGCATTCCGCGGACCACCAGCGGCAAGATTAAACGGCACGCCTGCCGGCAGGGTTTCCTGGACGGGAGCCTTGAGGTGATTGCAGAGTGGCAGCAGACGGCCATCGGAATGGCTACGGACGGCGGACGGCAGTCAGCAAACAGCGAACAGCCGGCAGCGGCCGGCGGGTCAGACCGCGTCCAGATCGAACAGTGGCTCATCCAGCAGATCGCCGCACAGCTGCGCATCCCGGCCGACAACATTGTAGTCACGCGACCCTTCGTCGATTTCGGCCTTGACTCGGTCCAGGCCGTCAGCCTCACCGGCGAGTTGGAGAGCTGGCTGGGCCGCGCGCTGCCCGCGACGCTGGTCTGGGACTACCCCACCATCCGCGACCTGGCTACACACTTGAGTCTAGAGACTGGAGACAGTCAATCTCCTATCTCGCCCGAACGCAGTTCGGTCAATCTCCAATCCCCAGTCTCCAATCTCCAGTCTCCACTCCCCATCGCCATCATCAGCCTCGCATGCCGCTTCCCCGGCGCGCCTGATCCGGAGGCCTTCTGGCGCCTGCTTCACGATGGCGTGGACGCGATTGCGGAGATTCCCGCCGACCGTTGGGACGCAGGCGCTTATTTTGGCGAGAATGGGGAAGGCGCTGCGCCCGGCAAGATGAACACGCGTTGGGGTGGTTTCCTGGATCGTGTGGATTTGTTCGACCCTCACTTTTTCGGTATTTCTCCGCGCGAGGCGGAGCGCATGGACCCGCAGCAGCGGCTGATGCTGGAAGTGGCCTGGGAGGCCCTGGAGCGCGCGGGGAGGCCTGCATCCCAATTGGCCGGCAGCCGTACCGGCGTTTTCGTGGGCATCAGCAGCTACGACTATTCCCGCCTGCAGATGGGCGACCCTGGGCGCATTGATGCCTACGCCGGAACGGGAAACGCGCACAGCGTCGCCGCGAACCGTCTCTCCTATATCTTTGATTTTCGCGGGCCAAGTGTGGCCGTCGACACGGCCTGTTCTTCCGCCCTGGTCGCCGTACACCTCGCGCTACAAAGCCTGCGCAGTGGCGAGTCTGAGCTGGCGCTGGCGGGCGGCGTTAATTTGATACTCACGCCGGAGCTGACCATCACGTTCTCGCAGGCGCGCATGATGGCTGCTGACGGGCGGTGCAAGACGTTCGATGCCAACGCCGACGGCTACGTGCGCGGCGAGGGAGCCGGCGTGGTGGTTCTCAAGCGGCTGGAGGACGCGGTGCGCGATGGCGACCCGGTCCTCGCCGTGCTCTATGGATCGGCCGTCAATCAGGATGGGCGCAGCAACGGCCTGACGGCGCCTAACGGTCACGCGCAACAGGCTGTCATTCGCCAGGCGCTGAATAACGCCGGCGTATCAACGGCCGACCTCGACTACGTAGAGGCACATGGCACCGGGACGCCGCTGGGCGATCCCATCGAGGTCCAGGCCTTGCGTGCTGCGCTGGAAGGCGGCCTCGAAGGCGGCCTGAGTGGCGACGGCGAAGCCCCACCGCGCTGTTTTCTGGGCTCGGTAAAGACCAACATTGGACACCTGGAAGCGGCCGCTGGCATCGCCGGGTTGATCAAAGTCGTGCTCGCCCTACAGCATGGCGCCATTCCGCCGCACCTTCATTTTAAAGAACTCAACCCCTACATCGCACTCGACGATTCACCCCTTTCTATCGCCGAGCAGCGCCAGCCGTGGCCCAGGGGCGACCGCCCACGCCTTGCAGGCGTCAGCTCGTTTGGGTTTGGAGGGACGAATGCGCATGTGGTAGTGGGAGATCAGAGATTGGAGATTGACCGAACTGCGTTCGGGCGAGATTGGGGATTGGAGATTGGAGGTCGGGAGACTGGAGAACTGAAGACAACGCCGTTCCTGCTTCCGCTTTCTGCTAAAAGCGAGCCGGCGCTTATAGAGCTGGCCGCCCGTTACGCTGCATTCGTCGAGGAACGGGACGACGTTTCTCTTAACGCCATTTGCTACACTGCTGCCGCCGGGCGCGAGCATTTCCAACATCGTGCTACCGTCGTAGCGCCCGATAGGGCTCGAATATTGCAACAGTTGCGCGAACTCTCCAATCTCCAATCGCCAATCTCCCAATCCTCAACGTCCAATCCGAAAGTTGCTTATCTCTTCACTGGACAGGGCGCTCAATTCCCGGGCATGGCGCGCCGGCTTTACGAAACCCAACCCATTTTCCGTTCAGCGATGGATCGTTGTGCGGTCATTTTGCGGGATTATCTTGACGAGCCGCTGTTGGAAGTCATTTTTGGAGAACTGGAGTCTGGAGAACTAAAGACTAGAGACAGCCAGTCTCCAATCTCGCCCGAACGCAGTTCGGTCAATCTCCTCGATCACACCGCCTACACCCAGCCCGCCCTCTTCGCCGTCGAATACGCGCTTGCGCAACTCTGGCGGTCGTGGGGTGTGGAACCGGATATGGTGATCGGCCACAGCGTCGGCGAATACGTTGCTGCCTGTGTTGCGGGCGTGTTCAGCCTTGAAGACGGCCTGCGCCTTATTGCCGCGCGCGGGCGGCTGATGCAGAGTTTGCCGCGAGAGGGCAGCATGGCCGTCGTTTTTGCGTCCCGGCAGCGCGTCGAAACGGCGCTTGCTTCTTATGCAGGCACCGTCGCCGTCGCCGCCGTCAACGGCGCAGAGAGCGTCACCATTTCCGGCGAGACCGCTGCTGTGGAGGTTATTGTCGCAGCGTTGGCAAAGGAAGGCGTTGAAAGCCGCGCCCTGACCGTGTCCCATGCCTTCCACTCGCCGTTAATGGATCCCATCCTCGACACCTTTGAGGAGGAAGCGCGCGCCGTTGCCTATCACGCTCCGCGCATCAAACTGATTTCGAACGTCACGGGCCAACCCTTTGACAATAACCAGGCGCCTGACGCTGCCTACTGGCGTCGTCACGTGCGACAACCGGTCGAGTTTGTCGCCGGCGTTCACAGCCTGCTGGCAGACGGCGCCAACACTTTCCTGGAAATCGGCCCCCAACCGCACCTCCTGAGCATGGTACAGCGCATCATCGAGCAATCCGGCCAATCTCTAATCACTAATCTCCTACCTTCACTGCGCCGCAACAAAGACGAGGTTCACACCATTCTCGAGGCCCTCGCCAGTCTATACTGCGCAGGCTTAGAGATAAACTGGCCGGGCGTCTATGCGGGACGGCCCAGGCCCATCGTTTCACTGCCGACCTATCCCTTCCAGCGCCAGCGCTACTGGCTGGACGTCGAAGAATTTGATAGCCCCTTCCCGGCTCCGGCGGTCGGCAGCACCAGCGACGTGCGGCGGCTGCCGACGGCGCTTCCGCTATATGAAGCGACTTTGCACGCGGGCGCCGGCGATGCAGTGCGCCGATTGCTGGATGCCGCAGCCGCTGATTACTGGGACGAAGGGCAGCATCAACTGCTTAGTCTCATATTGGATCCTGGCGCAAATCTGAACGGGCCTGCTACCTTGCAACTGGCGTTCGCGTCACAGAATGCTGACCTCGCGTCGGTTCAGCTATTCCGTTTTGATGCAGACCAAGCCCGTTGGCTGCTATGCGGCAGCGCGCAGATTCAGCGTGGGGCTGCACCGGTCTCCGCCAGTGGACGGGTTGAGGGCAAACAGGATGGAAGCGAAGCGGCTGTTCTATCCCTTCATCAGCGCCTTCTGGCATTGGCTGAAGGGTCACGTGCAGAGCTGGCCGGGCAGTTCTTGCAGCAGCAAGCAGCACAGGTTCTGGGCCTGACGCCTGCCGATCTGTCCCGCCGGCAACCCCTGGACGGCCTGGGCATGGATTCGCTCATGGCTATCGAGCTGCGCAACCGCATTGAGAGCGAGTTGCGAGTAACGCTGCCGGTGGTTAATTTCCTGCAGGGGCCCAGCGTCGACGACCTTGTGGCCCAGGTCCTGGCCCATTTGCGAGAACCGGATGGCGAGCGCCTGCTCATTACAGCTTGTGACTACGACCCTCATTCTGCGGCCCCGCTTTCCTACGGGCAGCAGGCGATGTGGTTCTTGCACCAGCTTCTGCCCGCTGATATCACGTTCAACGTCGCAGGCGCCGTTCGTCTACGCGGCGCGCTGGACGTTAACGCGTTACGCCGCGCCTTACAGACTGTCGTGCAGCGCCATCCATCGCTGCGCATGACCTACACGATACGCGAGGGGCAGCCCGTACAGCAGCTCAGTCAGATGCAGGCGCTGCCAATTGAGGAGATCGATGCCCGCGCTTGGCGCAACCAGCGCCTGCAAAGCTACCTGGAGCAGGAGGCGCATCGCCCCTTCGATCTGGAGAACGGGCCGCTGTTGCGCTTAAAGTTATTGCAGCGCGGCCCGCAGGAGCACGTTTTGCTGCTCTCCGTCAGCCATATGGCCACCGATTTCTGGTCTATGTCTCTGCTTGTCCAGGAGCTAACGCTTGCCTATCAGGCCTTCGCCGCCGGTCGCACGCTGCTGCTGCCGCCGTTGTCCATCGACTATGTGGATTATGTGTATTGGCAGCGCCAGATGCTGGCGGGCGAGGAGGGGCAGCGGCTGCGCGATTATTGGCTGAAGCAGTTAGGCGGCGAGCTGCCCCTACTGGATCTTCCCACCGATCGCCCGCGGCCCGCGCAGCAGACGTTCTACGGCGACACAACCAGCCGCCGTTTGAGCCCAGAGCTGGCTCAGGCGCTGCGCGAGCTGGCGCGGGAGCACGGCGCGACGCTGGCGACGACGCTGCTAGCCGGTTTCCAGGCGTTGCTACACCGTTATACAGGTCAGGAAGATCTGTTAGTCGGCTCCGTTTTCTCCGGGCGCGAACGCCCCGAGCTTTCCCCTCTCGCCGGCTATTTTATCAATCCGGTGGCCCTGCGCGCCGACTTCAGCGGGGGCGCCAGTCAAGCCGGCGGGCCCACCTTCGCCGCCTTCTTACAGCAGGCGCGGCAGACGATGCTCGACGCCTTCGCCCATCAGGATTACCCGCTGGCGCTGCTGGCGGAGCAGCTTTCGCTGCAGCGCGATCCCGGTCGACCGCCGATCTTCGAAACGATGTTCATCATGCAGAAGGCGCAGGTGATGGACGAGCAGGGACTTAGCGCCCTGGCGCTGGGCCTGACCGGCGCGCACATGGAGATCGGCGACCTGAGCGCGGAATCTGTCGCATTAGCCGGGCTACCGGCCCAACTTGACCTGACCTTGATGATGGCCGAAGTACAGGACGGTCTGGCGGCTGCTCTACACTACAACACGGCTCTGTTTGACGGCGGCACGGCCGATCGCATGCTGGCGCACCTGGAGCGCCTGTTACAGGGCGTCGTTGCCGATCCCGACCAGCCCCTGGCGCGCATTCCTTTGCTCTCGGCCGGCGAGCGCCGCCTGCTGCGTGATTGGAATCAGACGACCGCCGATTATCCGCGCGACCGCTGTCTACACGAGTTGATCCAGGGGCAAGTCGCGCGCACGCCGCGCGCTGTGGCGGTGTCCGGCGCGGGGCAATCGCTCACCTACGAGGCGCTCAACCGGCGCGCCAACCAGCTGGCCCATCACCTGCAAAGCCAGGGCGTTGGGCCGGATGATCTCGTCGGCGTTGCCCTTGATCGCTCGCCGCAGATGGTGGTCGCCTTGCTGGGCGTGCTCAAGGCCGGGGGCGCCTACGTGCCACTGGACCCGGCATTCCCTGCCGCGCGCCTGGAGCTGATGGTTGAAGACGCCCAACCGCGCGTCATTCTCACACAGCAGCATCTGTTAAGCGAGATACCCGGCACAGGCGTGCGGGCTGCAAGTACACAGATCGTCTGCCTTGATCGCGACTGGCCGGCTATTGCCGCTGCGCCCGATTACGATCCTGAATCGCAGGTTACGGCCGAGAACCTGGCCTACGTTATTTACACTTCAGGATCCACGGGCCGTCCCAAGGGGGTGCAGATCTCGCACCGTGCCGTCGTCAATTTCCTGACCAGCATGCAGCGAGAGCCCGGCCTCGTTGCCGGCGACGTGCTGCTGGCTGTGACCACGCTGTCTTTCGACATCGCCGTGCTGGAGCTATACCTGCCGCTCATCAGCGGCGCGCAGGTGGTCATCGCCGCGGCCGAGGTGTCAGCGGACGGCACGCAGCTGCTCGACTTGCTGCAGGCTTCGGGAGCCACGGTGATGCAGGCCACGCCTGCCACCTGGCGCATGTTGCTGGCATCTGGTTGGGAAGGGAAATCAGACCTGAAGATCCTTTGTGGCGGCGAAGCCCTGCCGCGCGATCTGGCTCAGGCGCTTCTGGCGCGCTGCGGCGAGTTATGGAACATGTACGGGCCTACAGAAACGACGGTGTGGTCGACGACCTCCCGTATATGCGATGGCGACGGCCTTATCCCTATCGGACGTCCCATCGCCAACACACAAATCTACATTCTTGACGACGCCGGACATCCGCTACCTGCCGGCATCGCCGGTGAACTTTACATCGGCGGCGACGGCGTCGCTCGCGGCTACCTCAACCGCCCCGATCTAACTGCCGAAAAATTCGTCACGATCCCCGGTCTCGAGATTCTTCGCTCCGAAGACGCCCCACTTATGGAACCCGCTCAGAATGACGGGTATCAAGTCTACAATCCCCAAGCTCCAATCTCGCCCGAACGCAGTTCGGTCAATCTCCCTGTTTACCGCACCGGCGACCTGGCGCGCTATGACGCCCGGGGCAACATCTATTTCCTGGGCCGCCGGGACCAGCAGGTGAAGGTGCGCGGCTATCGCATTGAGCTGGGCGACGTAGAGGCTGCGCTTGGCAGACATCCGCTCGTCAGCCAGGCCGTCGTCGTCGCGCGCGGGCAGGGCGGGGCGCGGCGGCTGGTCGCCTACCTGCTCTTGCACGACGGCGCGGTGGCGCCTGATGCGTCCGACCTGCGCCACTTTCTGCGCCAGCAGTTGCCCGACTACATGGTTCCCTCCACCTTTGTCACTCTGGACGAGCTGCCGCTGACGCCCAACAACAAGGTCGATCGGCGCGCCTTGCCCGCGCCGCCTGATGGGCGGCCCGAGACTGCTGACTCTTTCGTGGCGCCGCAGACCCCTCTGGAAACGGAGCTGGCCCAGATGTGCGCCGCGGTGTTGAACCTGGCCGAAGACGTCGCCGTCGGCACTCGTGACAATTTCTTTGATCTCGGCGGAACATCCCTGCTGGCTACACAACTCATCTTCCAGGTCCGCGAGCGCTTCCAGGCCCAGATTCCCCTACGCCAGCTCTTTGCCGAGCCCACTGTCGCCGGACTGGCGCGGGCTATTGAAAACGGCGTCGAGGCGGTACAAGATAACTGGCACATGACCGTGGAGCAGCTAAACGCCGAGGCTCAGTTAGACCCGGATATTAAAGCCGGCCACCGGCGCTATGAACCGCCCGTCAAGCTGCAAAACGTTTTGCTCACCGGCGCCACGGGATTTCTTGGCGCTTTTCTGCTGCGCGACCTCCTGCAAAAGACCCCGGCAACGGTGCACTGCCTGGTGCGCGCCGCCGATTCCAAGGCCGGTTTGCAACGCCTGCGTCGCAACCTGATGGTGTACGAATTGTGGGATGAGGCGTTTGCCCGGCGCATCATGGTCGTGCCCGGCGATCTTGCCGAGCCGCGCCTTGGGCTGAACCACGACGATTTCCGGCGCCTGGCCGGCGATATGGACGCCATCATTCACAATGGCGCCCTGGTAAATTTTGTCTATCCCTACGTCGCGCACAAGCCGGCAAACGTGCTAGGCACGCAGGAAGTGCTGCGGCTGGCGGCCACAGCGCGCCTGCAACCCGTGCATTTTGTGTCTACGCTTTCGGTGTTCCATACCGGCCAACACGACGACGGAACCATATTTGCCGAAGAAGATGACCTGGACCTGGTCGGCGCGCCTTTCGGCGGCTATGCCCAGAGCAAATGGGTGGCAGAGAAGCTGGTCCTGGAAGCCGGGCGTAGGGGCATCCCTACAGCCATCTACCGGCCGGGGCTCGTGTCCGGCGCGGCCGCAACGGGCGCGTGGAACACTGAGGACATGATGACCACGCTGGCCCACGTCTCTCTGGCTGCCGGCGTTGTGCCTGATCTGGACGAGGGAGATAAAGAGACGCAGGTGGACGTCGTGCCTGTGGACTACGTCAGCGCTGCCATCGTGCAGTTGGTACAGCAGAACGATTCCGCCGGCCACTTCCGCGCGGGCATCTTCCACCTGAATAACACTGAGCCACTGCCCTACGGCGAGCTACTCGCCCTGATGCGTTCCCTGGGGATTGAGGCGCAGGTCGTCACGTTTGCCGAATGGCGTCGCCGGCTGGCGGCGCTGGCGCTACAGGCGGGCGGCAACGGGGCGACCCCATTTCTTCCCCTGTTGGAGGAAGTTACTGCAGAACAGGTTTTCATGCCCACCTTCGACTGCCGCAATACGACGAGGGGGTTGCAAGGGAGCGGCATCTCCTGCCCGCCTGTAGGTCCCAGGCTGCTGCACACTTACTTTGCCTACTTCCGGCGCAAGGGCCTCCTACCAGACTTTGGCGCCAGAGCGGTGGAGCCAGTCTACCAGGCCAACGGTAACCGGCACGGGGGCGGAAGACGGCCCTAGTGGCGGCCATAGTGATGAGAGCGACTTCTCACAATGCCTGGCTGTACCGCCCCCAACCCATGGACCGGCCGGCGTTCAGGCTCTTTTGCCTGCCTCATTCGGGCGGCAGTTCGGCCCTCTTTCACCGGTGGCACGAGGCGCTACCGCCCGCGGTGGAGCTGCTTGCCGTGCAGTTACCCGGTCGCGGCATCCGTTTTCGTGAGACGCCCTATCGGAACATCTCCCCATTATTGGAAGCGCTTCTGGTCGCGTTACGCCCGCAGTTAGACGTTCCATTTGCCTTCTTTGGACACAGCCTGGGCGCACTGCTCGCTTTCGAGCTCGCGCACGCGTTGCGTTCCGACGATCTGCAACCTGGCGTTTTGTTTATTTCCGCCTGTCACGCGCCACAACTGTTGCCCACGGGGGAGATGTTGCACAGCATGCCACGGGAGGAACTATTGGTTGCCTTGCGGCGGATCAACGGCACGCCGGCTGAGGTTCTCGCCGAAGAAGAGCTTCTCGATCTGATCTTACCCACTCTACGCGCCGACATGGCTGTTTACGAAACTTACGCCTACCTACCACGCGCGCCATTGCCTTATCCGATAATCGCGTGCGGTGGGCGAGAAGATTCGCGCGTCACGCCGCCACAGCTCGAAGCATGGCGCGAGCAGGCGGCAGGACGTTTCGAGCTGCACCTTTTTGCAGGCGACCATTTTTACCTGAACGGTGTGCGTCCCCAACTTATGCAGATAATCGGCCGCGAACTGGCGCCGTAACAGTCCTTAGGACCGTAAATCAACCAAATTGCAAGGAGTTCACAATGTCGCACAACAACGGACGTCGTTGGCATTACTATCTGCTGTGGCTTCTCGTCCTCGTCTCGCTTGGCCTCAACGTTTTCCTCTTCGTTACCCTCAATAACATCCGCAACCGCGCTCGTGAACAGGTTCAGGCGGCCGGCGAACGCCTGCGCGCCGTCGAAGTAGGCGAGTTTGAGCTGCCCGTCCATATCGACGAAACCCTACCCATCTCCTTCACCGTGCCTTTTAGCGACACCTTTGTCGTGCCCATCAGCGCTACCATCCCGGTTTCCGCCTCCGTACCCTTCAGCGAAACGATCGACGTGCCAATCAACACCAGCATTCCGATCAACACAACCGTCAGCGTGCCACTGCCCGTCCTTGGCAATATTCCTATTCCCATTCCCATTGTCACCAGCATTCCCGTGAACCTGGACGTTCAGGTGCCTATCAGCCGAACCATCCCGGTAGAACTGGATATTCCTGTCGATTTAACGATAGAAGTGGCGGTTGAAAGCGAAGTGCCGGTGGACACCGAAGTTCCGGTTCAGCTCGACTTTCCGGTGAATTTACCCCTTGACGACATGGGCGTACAGCAGCTCGTGCAACAGGTGCAGGAGGCGCTCGATTCGCTGATGCGCTTGCTTGAATAATCGTTTATCATGTAACTTAACCACTATTACTGGGCTACACGCGGAGGAAACATGTTATACGAGCAGCGCGACCATAAGTGGGTCTATTCCTTCGCCGAGGGCGGAGCCGCCATGAAGTCTCTTCTGGGAGGGAAAGGGGCCAACGTTGCCGAAATGTCGCAGGCCGGTCTTCCCGTGCCGCCCGGATTTACCATCACCACCGAAGCCTGTCGCGCCTATATCGACTACGAGCGGCAGTTCCCCGAAGGGATGTGGTCACAGTCTCAGGCTGCCCTGGAACAGGTGGAAACCGAGGCCGGCAAACAGTTCGGCAGCGCCGCCGACCCGCTTCTCGTCTCTGTGCGTTCCGGCGCCGCCATTTCCATGCCGGGGATGATGGATACCGTACTCAACTTGGGTCTAAACGACGAGACAATCGAGGGCCTGGCGCGCCTTAGCGATAACCGCCGCTTTGCCCTGGACTCCTACCGACGCTTCATCTCCATGTTTGGTGCCATCGTCATGGCCGTGCCCGCCGAGAAGTTCGACCGCGTGCTGGAGCGCTTTAAGGCGCAGACCGCCGGTGGGCGCGATACCGATCTCACCGTCGAGCAGCTTGAAGATGTTATCGCCACCTACAAGCGCATTATCTTTGCCGACCGTCACGGGGACGAATTCCCACAGGACCCCTACGAGCAGTTACGCATGGCCATCGCCGCCGTCTTCGACTCCTGGAATGGACGGCGGGCCATCGACTACCGGCGCGTACATCGCATCTCTGACGATTTGGGCACCGCCGTGAACGTGCAGGCCATGGTTTTTGGCAACCTGGACTGGGATAGCGGCACCGGCGTTGCCTTCACGCGCAATCCCTCCACCGGGGAAAACACGCTTTTCGGCGAATATTTGCTCAATGCGCAGGGCGAGGACGTCGTCGCCGGCATCCGCACGCCGCAGCCCATTTCCCGGCTGAGTGAGGATTTGCCCGGCGTCTTCGAGCAGTTGCAGACGATCACCACACGCCTCGAGCGCCATTACGGGGACATGCAGGACATCGAATTCACCATCGAGCAGGGCAAGCTCTGGATTCTGCAAACGCGCACCGGCAAGCGTACCGGCGCCGCCGCCGTGCGCATTGCGGTAGAGATGGTCGAGGAAGGGCTGATTGACCGCCGCACGGCCGTCATGCGCGTCAATGCCGAGCAGTTGGACCAGTTGCTGCATCCGACCGTAGATCCCCGAGCCGACGTCACCGTGCTTGCCACCGGACTGCCCGCGAGCCCCGGCGCCGCCTCTGGGGTCATCGTCCTCCATCCTGACGACGCCGAAGTGTACGCGGGCGATGGCAACGACGTCATTCTGGTGCGCAATGAAACCAGCCCCGACGATTTCCACGGTATGGTTGTGGCCCGCGCCATTCTCACGGCGCGTGGCGGTATGACGTCGCACGCCGCCGTCGTGGCCCGTGGCATGGGTAAACCGTGCGTCGTCGGCGCCGGAGATCTCAGCATCGACGAGGAAGAAGGTTATTTCTACGTCAACAACCACGAGATCCGGCGCGGCGACTGGATCACGGTCGATGGATCCACCGGCAACGTCCTTCTGGGTAAAGTGCCCACGCGCCAGCCGGAAATGGGCGGTTATTTTGAAAATCTCATGCAATGGGCAGACGAGTACCGTCGACTGGGCGTGCGCGCCAACGCCGATACGGGCCATGATGCAGCCCTGGCGCGCAAATTTGGCGCGCAGGGCATCGGCTTGTGCCGCACGGAGCACATGTTCTTCGGCGACGAGCGCCTGGCCATCATGCGTGAAATGATCCTTGCCGAGGACCTTGCCGCGCGCCAGGCAGCGTTGGACCGTCTGCTGCCGATCCAGCGCCAGGACTTTTTGGAGATCTTTCGCGCCATGGACGGTCTGCCCGTCACCGTGCGCCTTCTGGACCCGCCGTTGCACGAATTTCTACCTAATTACGACGAACTGCAGGCCGATCTGTTTGAGCTGAAGCTGCGCATGCTGCAGAGCGACAGCTTTGCCGAAGTGGACCAGATACTGCGCCAGGTGTGGGAAAAGGAACGTTTGCTGCGCCGCGTGGCCCAGTTGCGTGAAGCCAATCCTATGCTCGGCCACCGCGGCTGCCGCCTGGGCATGGTCTTCACCGAGGTTACCGCGATGCAGACCCGCGCCATTTTCGAAGCGGCCTGCCGCGCGCAGGGCGAGGGTATAACCGTCGTGCCCGAGATCATGATCCCTCTGGTCTCTATTGCCGCCGAATTAGATAATCAGCGAGGCATCGTACAGGCCGTCGCCGAGGAGGTGCTGGGCGAGCACGGCATGGACGTGGCCTACAGCATCGGCACAATGATCGAGCTGCCGCGGGCCGCGCTCACGGCAGCGGACATCGCGCGTCACGCCGATTTCTTCAGTTTTGGCACCAACGATCTCACGCAGACCACCTTCGGCCTCAGTCGTGACGATAGCGGGCGTTTTCTCTTCCACTACATCAGCGGCAAGATCCTCGACGACGATCCTTTCCAGGTGATGGATGAGGAAGGCGTCGGCGAGCTGGTGCGGCTGGGCGTGGAACGCGGACGCCAGACGAAACAAGATCTTAAGACCGGCATCTGCGGCGAGCACGGTGGGGAGCCGCGTAGCATCGCGCTGTGCCACCGTTATGGGCTGGACTATGTAAGTTGCTCTCCGTTTCGCGTGCCTATCGCCCGTCTTGCCGCGGCGCAGGCGGCGCTGGCCGATGGGACAGTGTGATGAACGAAAATAAATCCACGGATGTTGGCAAAGTATGGTGGTTCTGGTTCTCAACCAACGCGTTTCACGTCGATAAGCGCCTGCGCCACATATTCCGCGCGCTGCCACGCGATCCACGTTGTAAATTCTGTAACGCGCCATTTCAGGGAGTCGGGGCAGTCATCGTTCGAGCATTGTTTGGCAAACGACGTTCTGATTTGAATCCAAACTTCTGTAACCTTTGCGAGGTCGCTTCGCGCGAATTTCCTGGGGGAGCCGAGGTTGAAATGTCGATGCTATTCGCAGACGTGCGCGGCTCCACCGCGTTATCCGAGCAAATGAGCGCGATGGAATTCAGCCAACTTATCAACCGCTTTTACACAGAATCGACGAAAGTTATCGTCGACGAGGATGGGCTGGTGGAAAAGCTGGCTGGCGATTCAGTGGCGGCTTTTTGGGGCGCCGGCTTTGCCGGACCCGATTACGTGCGACGAACGGTTGAAGTCGCCCAAAAGCTAATGCGCGTCATGGAGCGGCAGAAGATTCCTGTTGGCATCGGCGTGCATTCAGGAACCGCATTTTTTGGCGCAATGGGCACGCCCGAAGGATTGGTGAATATCTCGGCCATAGGCGACGAGGTGAACACGGCTGCTCGTCTGTGCTCGCAGGCTGCGGCGGGCGAGATCATCATCAGCGAGCAGGCGCTCATGGCAGCGGGCATCGACGGCAGCGAACTGGCGTCGCGCAGCCTGGAGCTAAAAGGGATCAGCGAGCCGGTTCCGGTGCGGGCATTGCGTGCCTCGTCCTTGGACGATTAACCGGTGACAGCGGTATCCGCCGCCTCAAATGCCTCCAACGTCGCTCGAATCCCATCGTTGAGCGGGGTTTCGTAAACGTGGGCAGCGTGCTGGCGTAGCGCGCTGTCGTCAAAGCCAGTCGGAAAGGGTAGTTGCCGTTTGCCGACCGTGATTTGCGCGTCCGGCCGTAGATCCCTCACCACGTCCACGAACTGCGCCACCGATTGCGGCTCGCTTCCTAGATTGAACGCGTGCGCGCCGCCCGGCTCTTCCTGTGCTGCCAGAATAAATTGTTGGGCGACGTCCGACGCCCACTGAAACTGCATCACGCCGCCGAAAGAGATGTCATAGGATTGGCCATTGGCCACTGCCTTCAGGCTCTTTGTGGGCTCGCTGGTCAGGCCCTGATCGCGTCCCACGCCATACACCGTATATGGCCGCAATGCCGTGCTGCTCACGCCCCAATCCTGCCAGTAGATGCGCCCTGTTCCCTCATTGGCCGCCTTGTACACACCGTATAGCGTGCGTGGATCGTGTGGCGCGTCATGCGCGACAAGACCCCGTCCATAACGCTGCGGCGGGCCATAAACGGCGATGGACGATGCATAGGCGATATGCCCAATGCCGCTGTGCCGCGCCGCCTCGAAGACATTCACCGTTCCCGTGACGTTCACTTGCGAGCCGAGAATTGGATCGGCAATGCAAAACGGCACCTGCAGCGCTGCCAGGTGAATGATTCGCGTTACTCCGTGCACCTCGATGGCCGTCTTAACCTGTTCATAGTCCGTTAGGTCGCCTTTGACAAAAGAGATGGCTTCCTGCTGTTCGCGATTGAGTAACAAATTCAATCGATCTCTGCGCTCGCTGATATCAAAGCTGACGACAATGTGCCCCTGTCGCAGCAGGTGGGCCACCGTCCAGGCGCCGATACAGCCCATCGATCCCGTTACCAAAAACGTTTCTACCATCGCCACACGACCTCAGCTCTTTATGTACAAGTACAGTTCACCAGGCTGTAGAATCTTGTACTTCTGCCGCGGACTGACTTTCTCCAACGCGTCTACAATCTGGCTAAAGGGAATGACATTGTTCGGAAATAAATCGTTATGCCCTGGGATCACGACGTCCCAACCGAGGTCGCTTGCCAGGCGGGCCATCTCTACGGGCCACAAGTTGCCGGTTACGTCATATTCGTTCTCGCGATACCAGTCCCGGCCGTTGACCGGCAGCATGCCCACGTCGATGGCTGGCAAACTTTTCAGCCTCTCGACGTATCCGCGATAAATGATCGTGTCGCCCGCGTGGTAAAAGGTAACGCCGTTCCACTCCAACAGAAACCCCAGCCAGCGGTACCCTTTTTCGGCGTCGTACTGCGGCTCATAATGCGCTGACGGTACGGTGGTGACGCGAATATCGCCTAATTGAAGTGGTGTATCGACCTCGGCGGCGATTATCCGTTCGGGCGCAATGCCCAGTTCTACCAGGATCTCCAGGCACCACCTGGAAGTTACAACGCGGGCGCCGGGCGATGCCTGCATCATGGCAGGCACGGTGATTGTATCAAGGTGATCAAGATGTTCATGTGTAATGAACAGATAAGACGCGTTCGTCACCGCCTCTGGGTGGATGGGCGGCGGAAAAGCACGAACCCAGAAGTCGCCGGCGCGCTCCTCGGTCACATTTGATAAGCAGGGATCAATGTAGACGACAGCATTTGGTCCTTGCAGGGCGATGCCCATCTGGCCCAGGCCCCAAATGGCAAGACTGTTAGCGGGCACGGTGATGTCGTCCATCTGTTGAATCAAAGACACGGTTGAATCCCCCTCAGGAAATATCCTGTTCGGGCGGCAGAACAGGGTGCTCTTCCGGCAGCGGACTGCGCAGAGACCAGCCGCCGTCGACCACCAGGTTATGCCCGGTAATCTGGCCGGCGGCATCGGAAGCCAGGAACAAAGCCGCCGCCGCGACGTCTTCGACCGTGCCCACCCGACCGCTGATATTCACCGTCGCCCAGTTTTCCGCGTAGTTTGGATCATCTTCCTGGGTACGCTCGGTCAGCGTCGCGCCCGGACTGATGGCATTCACCGTGATACCATGCGCGCCGAGCTCGAGCGCGAGTGAGCGCGCCAGCATTTGCAGTGCAGCTTTGGTCATGCCGTAGACGCTGAAATTCGGGAAAGCTCGCAAACCGACGACCGAGGACATGAGCAGGATGCGGCCTGCAATACGATTGTTGACCATCATTCTGGCGGCCGCCTGCGCCAGAAAGTAGCTTCCGCGTAAGTTGACCGCCACAATTGTGTCGAACACGTCCGGGGTGCACTGCAGGAAAGGTACGTAATGTGTGATCCCGGCGTTAGCGACGACGATGTGCGGCGCGCCAAGACGGTCGCTGCAGAACTTAACCAGGCTGATGCACGCATCAGGATCTGCCATATCGGCCACGAAAGGGGCTACCCGCTCGTCGCCGGCTTCATCGTTTATCTTTGCCGCAGCTTGCCGCGCCAGATCGGCGTCGATGTCGTTGAGAACGACATTGGCGCCTTCAATAGCAAACCCGCGGCAGAGACCATAGCCGATGCCCTGGCCCGCCCCGCTGACGATGACATTCTTGCCCTGAAAATCGCCCATACCGCTACCCGAACCAGCTCGTTCCCGGCAGCGCGTAGCGGCGGGCGACGGCTTCGTTTAACTCCACACCCAGCCCTGGTTGGTCCCCGGGCATTGACCATCCGGGACGGAACCAGCTATCGGTGCCGCCCTCGACGATCTCGCCGAAAAAGGGCACGTCACGAGCGTGAAATTCGCAAATCATGAAATTGGGTAGCGTCAAGGCCAGATGCGAGCTGGCCATCAGTGCAAGTGGGCTGCCGATCATGTGCAGGGCGACCGGCATATTGGCGACGGCTGCCATATCCGCAATCTTCTTCACTTCGGCCAGGCCGCCGGCTTTTTGTGCATCGGGCAGAGGGATGTCGATCAGGCCCTCCTTGATCAGCTCCCAGAAGCCCTGCCGCAACTGCAGGTGCTCGCCCGTACCTAGCGGCGTAATCGTGTGCCGGCGCAGGTAGGCCAGCGAATCGAAATCATCTGGCGGAACAGGATCTTCTAACCACATCAGGCGGCAGGATTCAACCCCTTTGGCAACCTGTAAAATGTCATTCGGCCGGTAGCGCCAGTGGGCGTCCATCGCCAGGTCAACGTCAGGACCAATGGCCTCGCGAATGGCATGCGTCAGCGCGATCATCCAGTCGATGTCGCTGTTGCTAATGGCGTAGCCGCTGGCCGAATCGTTGACGCTACCGGGCAGGTCGAAGTCGAATTTAAGCGCCGTGTATCCCTCGTCCGCGACTTCACGCGCGCGCTGGGCCGAGGCGGCAATCGTTTCCTCGCGCG
>JAICPS010000338.1 GCA_025929715.1 Anaerolineae bacterium
ATTGCCGAGTTGCGAGGGGACTATCCGCAAGCGACAGCACTATTGGAGGAGAGCCTAGTGCTACGCCAGGAAACCGGTGATCAACGAGGTCGCGCGTCAACACTGAATGCGTTAGCAGAAATAGCGCGTTTCCAAGGTTTACACCAGCGAGCGCTGACCCTGTACGAAGAGAGCCTCGCTATCTGTATCAGATTAGCCGACAAGCGTTGTATTGCCGGCGTCCGTCACAATCTTGGTCAGGTGGCGCTTCACCTAGGTAGATATAACGAGGCTGGCGCATTACTTCAAGACAGCTTGTATCTATACCGGGAACTAGAACACATAGAAGGGGTTGCTCTTTGTCTGGCTGGTCTGGCAGCCGTCTTTGCCGCGAATGGAGAACTGAAGCGAGCAGTCGTCTTACTGAGCAAATCTGAGGCCCTGTTCAAGAATAACAGGGTCGTCTTAGCCGGGGCTGACCAGGCGGCCTGTGACCGTACGTTGTCTGCTCTCCGCGAACAACTCGAGCCGTTGCAATTCGACAACCTCTGGGCCACCGGTCAAACGCTATCGTTAGACGATGCCATTGCAGACGCGCTCCACCGAGATCTTGGTAGGCAAACTTACCAGCAGTGTTGAAATTATCTCCCATCAACATGGTAACCCGGCCTGCTCGCCGCAGACGAGTTGCAGGGCGATGCCGGCGTCGAGCGCCACGAGGCTGCCGCCACCGATGTTGAGCAGGAAATGGCCGAGTTCGTCGCCGTAAAGCCAGGTTCCGCCGGGAATGGGGTCGCGGGTGCCGCCGCCGAAGATGCGGGTGAGCTCGGCATTCTGTAGGTCAATCATATAGATCGACAGGCGGCGCCAATCGTCGCTGCCCTCCTCGCTAAGCAGATAGGGTTGGGCGCCGGAGATGAATAGCCGGGGGTTGCCGGCTAACAGATCGGCATAGGCGCGCTGCCAGCGCAGGGAGCCGTCTCCGTTTAGCGCAATCAGGCGACGACCGTCACCGTCCATGTGGCCTAGTAGCAGGCCACCATCGGGCAGGGCGATGATATCGCCCTGGCTGGACAGGCCGTCTGGTAGATCAAAGAACAGTTCGCTTTCAAGCGTCGCTCGGTTTAACCAGAGTACGGCATCCCCATCGTACAGAAAAAGCTGTCCCGCGGCGTCAGCCAGATGCCCCGCGGTGCTGATGTTCCAGGGCTGCATGCCTTCCGCGCTGAGCTCCCAGAGCGCGGCTTCGTCTCCCGGAGCGCTGACGAGCACACTGTTCTCGAGTAGCAGCCAATCACGGGGCTGCCCCTGGAATGGCTCCCGCCAGAGCAGCGCGCCCTCGGGCGAAAAGGCGATCATGCGGCGCTGGACGATGAGAACGACGCCGCCAGACGGCAACGGTATCAATTCAGGTTCGCCGCTAACGTTATGCAACTGTAAATCCCACGCTAGCTGAGGGGATTCAGGTGTTAATGCGCCCTCCGCTGTTTCTTGTGGCAGCGTAATGGCGCTGATCCGGCCCTGACGGTCGGCGGTATAAAGGATTGGTGCGACGTGGTCAATGGCGAGATCCCCAATGGGCGGCAGGCGGTCTTCGTCGTCATCAAAATCAAAGAGTTCGCCTTCCTCTTCTTCGGCAATTGTCGCTTGCCAGCGCAATGCGCCGTCTCCCACGTCGAGGCCCACCAGGCGGGTATCTTCGACGAACACCAGGGTGTTGCCCTGCCACAGGCCCGCTCCCTGGATGCCGGGGTCGCGATGGGGGCGCAGCCACATGACGCCGGGAGAGACGCCGATGCGCCGGTTCCATATCGTCTGTGAGGGGCTCAGCCAGCCGGAGAGCGTCGGGTAATCGGACCAGTAGCCGGGGCCGGGATCACCCGGCGTATGTAGACGAACCTCGAAATGCAGGTGGGGTGTGCCGCGAGGCCGGCCTATCTCACCGATTTTTTGGCCGCGAGTGATGCACTCGCCAAATCGAAGCTGGACGCTCGGTGGGTCCAGGTGTCCGTAAAAGGAGTAGAACTCCTGCCCATCGGGATAGACGTGGCGCAGGATGACGGTGCCCTGGTCGATACCCCAACCGTATGGATGGGCAAACGTCACTTGGCCGTGCCCGATGCTGTAGACAGGCTCTCCAAGGCTCCCGTTGCGTCCTCCTGGGCCCCACCAATCTTCGCCGGCGTGATAACCGTCGTAGCGGTCGCGGAAGCGGCCGAAGTCCTGCCCGCCGCGTGCAATGTTCACGGCATCGGGCGGATCGAGCGGGAAGTCGAGAATATCGACGACGCCACAAGGGGCGCCGGCCTGGGGAGCAGGATCATGAATTGCCTGGGCCAGCGGATCGCCGATCAAGGCCACGGGTGGGGCCGTCGGCGTAGGGGTTGGCGTAATCGTGGGCGTGAAGGTCGGGGCCGGTGTGTTGGTGGGAAGTGGCGTCGGCGTTGTCGTCGGCCTTATGACCGGCTCGCCGGCGACCGGCATACCGCTTCCATCGACATCTCTATCGGGTGGAGGAGAAGACTGTCCCGCTTCCCTGCGACAGGCAGCAATAAGAGCCAGTAGAACTAGGGTGAGCGCTACAATGAAAAGGCGTCTTCGCATGAAGAATAATTTATAACCTAGCAAAAGCGTTTTTTCAACGGCCGTATGCGACTGCGATCTGCACCTATTATACAGATCGAATGCATTTAGCAGATTAGGAAATAAAGAAAATTCTCCCCGCCGCTCGATTGACCACACCTTTGTTTGCCGGTAACATATCGTCTTCATGTTTTGTCGACCAGTTCTGGAGGGTGATCGATGGAAATCAGGGTATCGCACGAGCAAGGGCGGGTTCCTATTACAGTCTTCCACCTTAAGGGGGAGCTGAACCACCAGGAACCGTTGCACTCGCGCGTGCAGGAAGCATACGACGCGGGAACGCGAAACCTGTTGCTGGATATGGAAGACGTGCCGTACATAAGCAGCGCGGGGCTCAGGGTTCTACACTACGCTTACAATCTTTTCAACAGTGGCGAGCAGCAAAGCAGCCGGGACGTGCGCCGGGGCATCGTAAGCGGAGATTACAAGTCGCCCCATTTGAAGTTACTGCGGCCCTCAAAGAACGCCATGAAGGCGCTCAGTCTTGCCGGTTATGATATGTTTCTGGACATACACGATGACCGCAAATATGCCGTCTCTACCTTCTGAGCTGCATGGCATTAACATCTCCAGCCATACAAAGAACGTCAGGAGTTTCCCGGCCGGCGAAGTGATTTTTGACGCGGGGCAAAAGGGCGGCGAGATGTTCCTTATTTTGGAGGGAGAGATCCTGATCGCGCTGGAGACGGCCGAAATCGATCGTCTGGGTCCTGGCGACATTTTCGGCGAAATGGCGCTTGTCGAGAACGGGACGCGCAGCGCGCGGGCAATCGCCACGGCAGCGTCTAAGCTACTATGCCTCGGACGCGTGCAGTTCGCCGACCTGCTACGGGAATCGCCAGATTTTGCGTTACACGTGATGTCGGTGATGTCGGCGCGAATCAGGAAATTTATGGGCGAGGAGGTGAGGCGCCAGCGGCTGGAAGAAGAGATGCGCATCGGCCGCGAGATCCAGCTAAGTCTGATCCCGGATGCCTGCCCCGGCCTGCATGGCTGGGATTTTGCAGCAGCATACCACGCAGCGCGCGAGGTCGGCGGCGATTTCTACGACTTCGTTTTTGTGCCGCAAAATGCGGACGACATGCAGCTGGTGGTCGCCGACGTAACCGGTAAGGGTGTGCCTGCCGCTCTATTTATGGCCTCCTGTCGCACAACAATTCGCTCCGAAGCGATTAGAGGAAACGGTCCCGCAGCTACATTAACTTCCGCTAACCGCGTCATTGCCCTCGATACTCATTTTCCGCTTTTCCTAACCGTATTTTGCGCCCGATTGAACAGTCACTCCGGTTCGGTTACCTATGCCAACGGCGGACATGAAAGGCCGCTTTTGTTGAGGGCGAAGACAAGACTGACCGAATCGTTAATCTCGCATAACCCCTTGCTGGGTTTCACGTCCGCTATCGAGTATAAGGAACATGCAATCGAGCTCGAAGCGGGAGATTTTCTAATCTGTTTCACCGACGGTGTGACGGAAGCGCGGAACGAGCAAGGGGAATTTTATGGCGACGAACGGTTGCAGATGCTGGTGGAATCGGAGGAATGGCAGAGCGCCGATGATCTGCTGCGGGGGATAGTAGACTCCGTCGCAGCGTTTAGCGACGGCTGCCAACCAGCGGATGATTTAACACTCGTCGTGGCGCGGAGAGTGGACAGCAAAATGTTGTCTCCGGCGAATTCAATAAGTGCCTCTGGTAGCACGGTAAGAAACCACGGCTTCTAGCAATCGCGGTAAACCCAAATACCACAAACCATGGTGCCCGAGACGCCCGTTTCGGCAATGGCCATGGGGTCGCAGGAAAAGATGTCCTGATCCAGCACGACCAAATCCGCCAGATACCCGGGACTTAGCCGCCCCAATCGATCTTCAACGCCCGCGGCGTAGGCCGGGCCAAGCGTGAAGCCGCGTACTGCCTCGTCGACGCTAAGGCGGTGGCGCCCTTGTGGACCGCTGCGCCAGCCCTCCAGATGCGGCGAACCGTCGGCGAGCCGTCGCGTCACGGCGGCGTGGATGTTGGGTAGCGGTTCGATTGGTTCCACCGGCGCGTCGCTACCAAAGGCGACGGCGGCGCCCGCGTCTAGCTGCAGGCGGATGTTGTAGGCGAAGTCCGCGCGCTCTCCCCAATAACCATCGGCCATCGTCATATCCGACGTTGCGTGGATCGGCTGCATTGAAGCGATTATCTGCAGTTCTGCCAGTCGCCGGGCATCGTCCGGATGGATCAATTGCACGTGCTCAATGCGATGGCGGCGCTGCGCGGGCGGGATGCCCTGCGCCGCTTCTTCACGGCGCACGGTCTCGTAGGCGTTCAACACCTGGTGCACAGCGCGATCGCCGATGGCGTGAATGGTCGAAGGTAGCCCGGCCAGGCTGGCCTTGCGCACGTTTTCGGTCATCTCTTCGGGATCCGTCACACAGATGCCGTAGTTATCCGGTTCGCCCTCATAGGGCGCGATCATCCAGGCGGTGCGTGGCCCTAGAGCGCCGTCGGCAAAGGTCTTGACGCCGCCGATGCGCAGAAAATCGTTGCCAAATCCCCAGCGTAGGCCCAGCGCAACAGCATGGTCCAGCAAACCGACGGGAATGTTCTTGACGATGCGCAGAGTTAGATCGCCGCGCTGCTGTAACAACTGGTAAGCGCGGAAGGCGAGGGCGCCGTCGAAATCATGGATGCCCGTGAGCCCCCCGCGGTGAGCGCGCGCCATGGCAGATTGCACGCGATCTGCAAGCTCCTGTTCGGTCGGCGGCGGAATGATGTCGTCTACCAGGGA
>JAICPS010000156.1 GCA_025929715.1 Anaerolineae bacterium
ACGACGACTTTGCCGGTGGCGAGGGTTTTGAATTGCCAGTAGCCGTGTCGGTCGGCGGGGTCGGGAGGCAGGCCGAGGTCACCCTGGCGCACGACGTGGCAGTCGAAGCCTAGCTGACGGACGGCGTCGCGCAGGCCGCGGTTGCTCTGCGGCGCGCCGAAGCTGGCGCGGTCGAGGAGGATGACGTGCGCCTGTACGCCGGCCTGGGCGAGGGCGATCAATGAGGGCAGCCACTCGGCGCCGGCGGTGGGGGTGATGACGACGGCGGCGCTCCCGCGGCGAGCGATGCGGCTGAGGTCGTGCAGGGCAGCGCGCAGATCAGTGTTGCCGTCAGCGGAGAGGAGGGCCAGCGCGCGCAGCAGGCGCCATTCCTGGCCCTGGCCCTGGCCTGGGGGGATGATATGAGGTTGCTGGCCGTAGGCGGCGAGGCCCAGGGCGCGGTTTTCGTGGCGTGCGCGGCCGATCAGCGACGCTGCCAGAAGGACGGCGTGTTCCTCGGTGCCTTCAGGTCCATCGCCTACCTGTGCCTGGGATTGCAGATCGAGCAGCAGCCAAACGTCCCCGGCGGCGTCGAGATCGAACTGGCGCACGTAGAGGGCTTCCTTGCGGGCTGAGGTGGGCCAGTGGATCCAGCGCAGGGGATCGCCGGGGTTGTAGTCGCGCACAGCGGCGGCGTTGACGGTGGCCTGCCAGCTGCGCTCGCGCGCGCGGCTGCGGCCGCTGCTTTGCCCGGCGGGCAGAGGGATGGGCAGCTCGGTGTGGATAGGGGGGTGGATGATGAGCTCTTCAGAGCGCTTGTAGCTGACGGTCACAGCGAAGATGCCGAAGGGATCGGCGCTGTGCAGCTCCCAAGGACCCAGGCGGTATTGCCCGCGGCGGCGGCAGACGGCGTCCTGGCGCCAGCGCTCGACCCCCATGGCGCCAACGCTGCGCACGACGGCAGGGCGATAGTCGGGCACGGTGGAGTGGTCGACGATCTGAACCCAGAAGGCTGGCAGATAGGCGTTGTTGCCCAACACGAAGGACTCGCCGAGGCGGTCTCCGACGGCAACCCACCCGAAGCGCAGGCGCCGCTCCCCGTACAAGCCGTGTAGCAACTGGTTGGCCCAGACGTAGGCAATGAGGAAGAGGCCGCCAATGCCAACGAGAAAGGTGGTCCAGATGCGGTCGGGCAGCAGCAAGGCGGCAAGGAAGGCGGCGGCGAGCCAGAGGAGCGGCAGGCGGGAGCGTAGATGTAGCCTGCGCGTGCCTTGCGTGGTAGTGAGGCTGGTTTTGAATAGGGTCTGGAGCGTATTGGCGCTCATAAGATACGTTCGACTTAATCCGGCCGCCGGTGCACGCCGATGGATGCAGATAAATGAGACGCATGGTGGTTTGTGCACGTCATGTGTGATAATTATAGACGAGATGGGGTTGCGAACGATATCGTCGAGCGCTATTGGAAAGGAGTTTTCTGACAATGATTGTGACAACTGCTGAATTATTTGACGTCGCTTACGGCAATTTTACTGTCGGCGCATATAACATCAACAACATGGAACAGGCGCTGGGTCTGTTTGAGGGACATCGCCAGGCGCACGCGCCGTTTATTGTCCAGATTTCGCGCGGGGCGCGCGATTATGCCAATCCGCGCATGCTTGAAGCGATTATCCGCGCGGCGGAGGAGATTTACCCGGATGCCATTTTTGCCGTGCACCTTGACCACGGCACGGAAGAGGTCTGTTACGCATGCATCGATTCAGGCTTTTACAGTTCGGTGATGATCGACGCTTCGCATGAGCCGTTTGAAGAGAACGTGGCGACGACGCGGCGGGTGGTGGAGCGGGCGCACGCGGCCGGCATCAGCGTGGAGGCCGAATTGGGCATGCTGGGCGGCGTAGAAGAAGACATCCAGGTGGACGAGAAGCACGCTATGCTGACGGATCCGCAGGAGGCCAGGGCCTTCGTGGAACAGACGGGGTGCGACAGCCTGGCGGTGGCTATTGGCACGAGCCACGGGGCGTACAAGTTTAGTGGGCGGCAGGGGCTGCACTTTGACCGCCTGAGCGCCATTCAAGAGCAGTTGCCGGGTTTTCCACTGGTGATGCACGGCTCCAGCTCGGTACCGCAGGATGAAGTGCGACGCATCAACGCAGCAGGCGGCACACTGGACCCGTCGGCGCGCGGTGTGGAGGCGGACGAGTTCGCGCGCGCGGCGCCCCTCGGCGTGACCAAGGTGAATATCGATACGGATGGGCGGTTGGTGTGGACGCGGGTGCATCGTGAGTATTTCCGCGATCATCCAGAAGGATTTGACTTTCGCAAGCCGGGCAAGATCTTTATTCAGGCTTACGCCGATTTTATCGTGGATAAGAGTGAGAAGCTCTTGTCGGCGGGGCGGTTGGAGACGGTGCGGGAGGCGGTGGTGTGATGGGGACTGGAGATAGACTTGTGATGTAGGGGCGTCTCGCGAAACGCTCCTACCAACCCTCTTCGCCGATCAGCGGCACGAAACGGACGCCGCCCATGTTCTGCTCGCGAAATTCGTCCTCGCCGAGGCGCGTGAGGCGCACGAGGTTTTGCATGCCGCGGGCGCGGCCGATGGGCATCACCAGGCGGCCGCCAATCGCCAGCTGTCGTTCGAGGGCTTGCGGAATTCGCGGGCCGCTGGCAGAAACCAGGATGCCATCATAAGGGGCGCTAGCGGGCCAGCCTGTGCTGCCATCGGCATGGTGCACGTGTACGTTATCATAGCCTAGCTTTTGCAGCCGTTCGCGCGCGTATTCGGCGAGTTCCTCGTGGCGCTCCACAGCATGGACCTCCCGCACCATGCGGCCAAGAACGGCGGAGGCGTAGCCGGACCCGGAACCGACTTCGAGGACGCAGGCGTCAGGCTCGAGGTTAAGGGCGCGAATCATGAGCGCCACCACGTAGGGCTGGGAGATAGTCTGGTTTGCAGGAATGGGCAAGGGAGCGTCGTCGTAGGCGGCGGGGCGATACTTTTCCAACACGAAGAGTTCGCGGGGCACTTCACGCATGGCGTCCAGTAGGGCGGGATCACGGATGCCGCGCCGCTTTATCTGGCGCTCAACCATAGCCTGGCGTTGGCGGGTGAAAGCGTCCTGATCGGTCATGGGCAACCGTCAGAACTGGCCGTCATCACCCGACTGCAATTGCAGCCAGCGCATGATGTCGCGGCGCCGGAGGAGGCCGACGAGTTGTTCTTGCTGCAAGACGGGAAGCTGGCGATGGTCGCCCTGTTGCAGCTTATTGAGGGCGTCGTCGCTTTCTTCGTCAGGAGTTGCGGTGACCAGGCTCTCGCGGGGGGTCATGATCTCCGCCACGCGGGTGCTGTCCCAGCGTGCGCGATCCACACCGCGCACGTCGTGCAGACAGACCAGCCCCACGAGACGCCCGTTGTCGAGAACAGGAAAGGCGTGGTCGTCGGAGCCCATGACGCTGTCGTGCACCAGGTCACTAATGGACGCGTCGGGGCTGATGGTCGGCGGATTGCGGCGCATGATGGCGCTGACGGGGAGGTCTTCGAGGAGATCCTGGACAATAACCTGCCGGTAGCTCTGGACAGAGGCGTTGTTGAGGAACCAGCCGATGAAAGCCAGCCAGAGCCCGCTGACGAGCCCTGTGCCGAACAAGGGGATTTCGGCGCCGAACACCATGGCGATACCGCCGATGATCATTAGCCAGGCGATGGCCTGGCCCACGTATGAGGCCCAGCGCGTTGCGGTGCGCAGGTTGTCGGTAGCGGCCCACAGAACGGAGCGCAGTACCCGACCCCCATCCAGCGGGAAGCCGGGGACCAGGTTGAAGACGCCGAGCAGGATGTTGATGGGGCCCAGCCACAGGAACAGGGTGGTGATGGGATTCAGGTTGGCAAGGGCCCCGGCTGGATTGTCTACAGCGCCGGCGACCGTAGGAATGGCGAAGCCGGAGAGAAAGATGAAGATGAGACCAAGAACGATGCTGGTGAGCGGGCCGACGATGGTGATGAGGAATTCGGCGCGCGGAGAGGGCGGCTCGCGTTCGATGTTGGAGACGCCGCCAAAGAGGAAGAGCGTAATGCTGCGCACGGGTACGCCCTGGGCAATGGCCATCAGGGAGTGCGCCAGCTCGTGGGCCAGCACGGAGGCAAAGAACAGGATGGAAGCGACCAGCGCCACGCCAATATTGAGAGCCAGACCCCACTCGGGGTGGATGTTGCTAAATACGGTGGTCAGGTTCCAGGTGACGAGGAGGAAGATGAAAAGCCAGCTCCAGTCGATGTTGATTTTGATGCCAAAAAGCCGGCCCAGTCGAAAACCGCTGCCTGCCATTGCGTGTTCTCCTTTGTATCTAATGCTGGAAACGCGTCTGCTACTCGACTAAAGGATAGTAGAGGAGTGTAAGTTTCGTGTTAGTTGCCAAGAGGCACCCGGCACTTCCAAAGCGCCGATGGCCTGGCTTAGGCTAATTTCTTCGCAGCCCAGCGACGGATCGAGGCCGCATTGTCGTCCAGCGCGCGGCGCATGTATTCGTCGCCGTAGAATTGGGTGGAGAGTAGATAGAAGGGCCTGCGTACCTGCGCCAGACTGTCGTCGACGCCACGCTCGATCAGACGGCGTAGTTCGTCCGGCTGCAGGTCCTCGTGAAATTCTGCGATGGCGTCGGCGACGCCCGCCTTGTAGGTGGGGCCAACGTAGCTGTCTTCGTCGTTCCAGAACTGCTCGATCATGGTGTGTAGATCTTCTCCGAAGTGTATGAGCCTGGGGACGGCCAGCCGCTTGAGGTAAGTGGACCTGAGAAAGAGACTTTGGGCGCGAAATGAAGCAGAAAAGTTGTCCTCAAGCGCCCGTAATAATGGGTGGAGTAAGCGCCGACACCAGCGCGCAGGGAGCGGCCGATCGCCTTGTGTTCCTTGGCCGGAATCTCGAGCATTTGCAGCCACTCGTCGAGTTCAAAAGGGATAAAGTCCACATCCAGGTCGTCGCCAAAGAACCCTTCGTCCAGCAAGTCATCGTCCAGATAGAAGTCGGCCTCATCGTCGTCCTCATATTCGGCGCCGACGTTGCGGGCGAGCCAGTCCATCGCGCCGGGGGTTTCTATCCAGACCCCGGCATTGGCGATGACATACTCGACTGCTTCATTGTCGTCGCCCAATCCAACAAAGGCCGGCCGCTCGCTCGGCAATCTTTTTTGACCTAACAAGTAGGCGGGAACGTGGGCGTTGACTTCGAGGGCCTGGAACAGGCGGCTCGTGGCTAAAGGTGTGCCTCCCTTCTGCCGGAACTTGAGGAGGGCAGCAGTATAACGCCACGCGGCTGTGGGCTCGTCACGGTACTTTTGCAGCAAACGGGACAGATCGTCGTCACGTTTAGTCATAAGGAGGAGCGTAGCCAGGAAGTAGCGCAAGCCCTGGTTGTCGCCGGGATTGAGGCGCAACATCTCTTGGAGATGGTGGATGGCTTCGTCGTTTCTGTCGAGGAAAGACAGTAGGCTGGCGACTCCGGCGCGAGCGCGCATGTAAGGGCGCGTTTCCAGGATGCCCCAAAAATGACCGGCGTTTTCCTCAAACATCTCAGAGCCGAGCACACGCTCTGCTGCCCGTACGCCTTTTTCGTATAGCTCAAGCGCTTCTTGCGGACTTCGCGCGGTCTCTTCGGCGAGCAGAACGTAGGCGTCGGCGCAATCTTCGGACAGTTTTAGCGCCTTGCGAGCCAGGCGGGCGCGTTTTGCGCCACGGGCTTCGTAGGCTTCGTACATCAGTTCCTGGGCCTTCTCCAGGGGCGTCTCAGCGACAGGCGAAGGGATAGGCTGCCCCATCGCTATTAACCGGCTTAGAAAGGCGTTGGCTTCTTCAATTGATTCGAACTGCTGACCTTCCAGCAAGCTGCCGACGTCTGCGAGCTGTTTTTCGAGCAAGCGACGATCGCTGAACGGTTGTGACGGCTGCGATTGCCGGCTACGATCCTTATTCTTTGTCTTTTTATTCGATTTTTTCTTAGCCATTGGTTGATTATTCCTGTTGTCCGGCGGCAGACTACGACGGCTGACAGGAGATTGACCGACGGTGAACGTGAAGAGTTGAGAAGACTAGCTCGTTTAAGACTTCGAGCGATGCAGTGATGGTATAAGCCTGTTATACTAGGATTATAGATGATCAAAGGGCCTGTTAAAACCAATTTTCACCGCGCGCTGATGACGAGGCGGGTAGTTGCGCAGGGAAACTGAAAAAATCAATGGTTCGCGTACTGCTAATTGCCTGTTATGAGTTGGGACACCAACCGTTGAGCCTGGCCTGGCCCGCGGCATTTTTGCGCGAGGCGGGACACGTGGTGACGACGTGCGATCTGGCTGTGCATCGGCTGGACGGCGCAGTGCAAGGCGCCGTGCGCGAGGCGGACCTGGTGGGTATTGCCGTGCCGATGCACACGGCGATGCGCCTGGGCGTGGAGGCGGCCCGGCAGGTACGGGCGGCGAATGAGCGAGCACACATCTGTTTCTATGGGCTCTATGCCTGGCTGAACAGCGATTATTTGCTCGCCGCCCAGAAAGGGCAGCCACCGCTGGCGGATTCAGTGATTGCCGGCGAGTACGAAGGTCCGTTGCGTAGCCTGGCAGCGGCAATGGGCGAAGGGAAAGCGGCGGCAACTGTGCCGGCGACCGTGTCGGGAGTTACCACGGCACGCGAGCAGCAGCAAACGCACATGGAGCGACTGGCGTTTCCTGTGCCGCAGCGTGGCGATCTGCCTTCGCTGGAACAGTACGCGCACTATATGCACGACGGAAGCGCGGTAGCAGCGGGTTACGTGGAAGCGAGCCGTGGCTGCCTGCACACCTGTCGCCATTGCCCGGTGACGCCGGTGTACGGCGGGCGGTTCTTCGTGACGCCACCAGAAACCGTGTTGGCGGACGTGCGCCAACAGGTGCACGCCGGAGCGCGGCATATCACGTTTGGCGACCCGGATTTTTTGAACGGACCAGGCCATGCCCTGCGGCTGGCCCGCGCGCTGCACGCCGAGTTTCCAGACGTCACATACGATTTCACCACAAAGGTGGAGCATATTCTGGAACGGCGGGAACTCCTGCGCGAGCTGCGACTGTTGGGGGCAAGCTTCGTCGTATCGGCCTTTGAATCGACGAGTGACCTGGTATTGGAGAGGCTGCAGAAGGGACACACGCTGGCGGATATGGACGAGGCGCTGGCGATCATGAAGGACGCCGAACTACCGGTGCAACCGACGTGGCTGCCGTTCACGCCGTGGACCACACTAGAAGATTATGTGCACATGCTGCAGTGGATTCGGGAGCGGAGGTTGATCCAGCACGTCCCAGCAGTGCAGCTTTCTATTCGTTTGCTCGTGCCGCCGCGCAGTGCGCTGCTGAAGCATAGTGACGTGGGCACGTGGTTGGGACCGCTTGATGCAGCTAATTTTACATACAGGTGGCGGCACCCTGATCCACGCATGGACAGGTTACAGGTGGAAGTGGCGCAACTGGTGGAAGCGCAGGCCGGATCTGGCGCTTATAAAGCCTTCGCCGCGGTGGAGCGTCTCGCTTATGAGGCGGCCGGGCGGCAATCGCCGCAATGGAGGGCGCCGTTGGTTCCAGATCTGCCTCCGCCGCGATTGACCGAAGATTGGTTCTGCTGAGCGGAGCCTACTGCCGGTCAGGTTGATCGGATTGGGGAAATAGAGACTGGGGATTAGAGATCGGGCGATTAGGGATTGGGCAATCTCCAATCTCAATATCATATTCCTGCATAGGTGACTGTATTGATTAGTGGACAGATAGATATAATTGAGCGGCTATTGGGGTCGGTTGAGACGATTGCGGTGGTGGGACTCTCTTCACAGCGTTCACGGGCGGGCTATTATGTACCTGCTTATTTGCAGCGACAGGGGTACCGTATTATTCCAGTGAATCCCTATCTGGAGGAGGCGCTGGGCGAGGAGGCGTATCCTGATTTGCACTCTGTACCCGAAGCAGTGGATTTGGTGCTGCTTTTCCGGCGGTCAGAGGCGGTGGGGCCTTTTGTAGAGGACGCTATTGAGATAGGGGCCAAAGCGGTGTGGATGCAAAGCGGTATTGTGAATTCACAAGCCGCAGAGAGAGCGCGGGCAGCGGGGCTGGAAGTGGTGATGGATGCATGCATGATGATGGAGCACCGGCGAAGGGCGTGATTTGGACGGGGACTAATTAGGGCCGGCCAACATGTTAGAAATAGCCCACTTCTTGCCCGGAGAATCGAACAGCCATTTTGCCTTACTCAGCGCGTTGTAGCACAGGCTCAAATCTATGGGTCGCTCGATCGTGGCATTGACTTGCGATAAGTCAACGCCGGCGACTCTCGGCGGCGGAAACGCATGGTAATCAAGTCGTAGCAGATCCCTCTTCTAAGATGAGCCCAGCAATTTGCCGGGCTTTTTGTTTCGTGAGATTACCCGTGACCTACGTCTATTTCCGAGCGACGTATGTTACAGTAAACGCGAGCTTCATCGACTGAAACAACACGTAACGGAGGATGAACTATGAAAAAGAAGTCAATTGCAATTCTGTTCGTAGCATTGTTGCTCCTGGTGGTTGGCGTGGCGGCCGCGGAGACTTTTCCGAAGATCATACCGCTGCCCAATGGTTTCGCGCCTGAGGGCATCGTGACCGGATATGGCACGGAGCTATTTGCGGGGTCGTTGGTGGATGGATCGATCTACCGCGCCGACCTGCGTACGGGTGAAGGCGAAGTGGTGGTCACGCCGCCGGAGGGACGCGTGGCGGTGGGCCTTTCGTTTGACAGACGCAGCGGCCTGCTATTTGTGGCTGGCGGCGGCACCGGTATGGCTTTCGTCTACGATCCCGACACAGGCGAGACGGCGGCGACTTACACGCTCACGACGGAGAGCAGCTTTGTGAACGACGTGATCGTGACGCGCAGGGCCGCATACTTCACCGATTCCTTCCGTCCGGTCATCTATCGGTTGCCTCTGGGGCCGCGGGGCGAGCTGCCGGATGCGGGAGCAGTGCAGGAGATCACGCTGAGCGGTGATTTCGTCTTCGTACCAGGGGGCTTTAACGCTAACGGCATTGAGGCGATTCAGAACGGCCGGGCGCTAATCGTGGTGCACTCTTCGCGGGGCGAACTATACCGCGTGGACCCGGCGACGGGCGAAGCAACG
>JAICPS010000775.1 GCA_025929715.1 Anaerolineae bacterium
GCCGAACACCGACGAGCTTGGTCTAGAGGCTGCCGGTGTTGAACTCGACAAGCGGGGCTACATCGAGGTGGACGAAAGCCTCCGCACCTCCAACCCGCATGTCTGGGCGCTTGGCGACTGCAATGGCAAGGGCGCCTTCACCCACACGGCCTACAACGATTATGAGATCGTTGCCGCCAATCTCCTGGATGGCGATGCCCGCCGGGTGTCGGACCGCATCACTGCCTACGCCCTGTTCACCGATCCGCCGCTGGGCCGCGTCGGTATGACCGAGGCCGAGGTCCGGGCGCGCGGCCGGCCGGCGCTGAAAGGCGTCCTGCCCATGACCCGGGTCGGCCGTGCCAAGGAGCGGGGCGAGACCCGGGGGTTCATGAAGGTGCTCGTGGACCAGGAAACGCACCAGATCCTTGGTGCCACACTTCTGTGCATCGAGGGTGACGAGATCGTGCAGTCCCTGCTGGACGTCATGGCCGCCAAGGCGCCTCCTGATTACGAATGATCTTCAGCCGCCAGGGAATTTGGAGTAGAATCAGAGACATCGCAGCGGTTGGAGGCGAAATGAAAAAGAATAAAGTACAATTTCAGAAAGGGCTGAGCGAAGAGGCGTTTCGCGCTCGCTATGGTACGGAAGAACAGTGCCGAGCGGAGTTGTTTTCGTGGCGCTGGCCAGACGGCTTCATCTGTCCCATCTGTCACGGCACAACATATACCGATATTAAAAGCCGCAAGATTTACCAGTGCCGTCGCTGCCGACATCAGGCCTCACTGATTGCTGGCACGATTTTCCACTCGACCAAACTGCCCCTGACGACGTGGTTCGCGGCCATGTACCACCTGACCCAGGGCAAGAAGGGCATGTCCAGTATCGAATTGGGCCGGCGTCTGGGCGTGTCCCAGAACACGGCCTGGACCCTCCAGCACAAGCTGATGCAGGTCATGCTGGAGCGCGACCATGATCAACCCTTGACCGGCGAGCGGGTGGAAGTCGATGACGCCTACCTTGGGGGCGAACGCTCGGACGGCACTACCGGACGCGGCACCTCGGGCAAGACCCCGTTTCTTGCGGCGGTCCAGACGACGGTGGAAGGCCAGCCGGTGCGCGTCAAGTTCAGCCGGGTCGCCGGGTTTACGCGTGCCGACATCAAGCGTTGGGGCAAACAGCACTTATCTCCGGGCAGTACCGTGTATACCGACGGCCTGAACTGCTTCTTGGGGATTGCTGATGTCGGTTGCCATCATCAACCGATGGTCACCGGGTCCGGCAAAAAGGCGGTTCAGAACCCAGCCTTCAAATGGGCCAACACGATGCTGGGCAACCTCAAAAACAGCGTGGCGGGAACCTACCATGCTATTCGGGAAAAGCATGTCCCGCGTTACCTGGCTCAATTCCAATACCGCTTCAACCGACGCTATCGTCTGGCCGACATGATCCCCCGCTTGGCATGGGTCGCGCTGCGGACCCCACCGATGCCTTACCGCCTCCTCAAGTTGGCTGAGGCTTGTTGGTAATCAGGAC
>JAICPS010000742.1 GCA_025929715.1 Anaerolineae bacterium
GGGCAGGAGCACGCGGCGGCGGCTGCGTATTTTGGGGCAGGTAGAAGAATATCCAACCGCGTCAACTGGTTTATAGCGGCCGGAGAGTGGTAATGAGCGCCTGCCACGCCGTGCGTTGCAAGGGGTTGAGGCGTAGTGAGCGCAGAAGGTGACGCCGGGCGAGCGAAGCCGGCTCGCGCCGCAGGCCAAGTGTGGCATGCCAGCGAGACAAAGTTCTCCGGCTTAGCCACCGTTGTCGCCACGTAAGCTGCTGCCGGCGGCGCAGCCGCTCGAGCACAAGGATCGCGCTCTCTACGTTCAAAAGTTGTAGCCGCCGGGACATCGCGTCTGGTGGGCGGCGCAGCAATACGAGCGGCTCCGCGACGCAGGCTACGGGGGCTGCGTAGGCGGCGCGCAGCCAGAGATCATAATCCCCCTGGCAAACGAGGCTCTCGTCAAACGGCCCTACCGCCTGGAAAAGTATGCGCCGTATGACGACGGTGCTCGGGTGGACGAAACAACCCTCTAGCAGGTTGTCAAAGACGTCGCCGCTTTGTTTGTGCTGAGATAGTAAAAGGGGGGGAGAAATTGAGCCATCTTCATCAAGAACGCGGCAATCAGTATATGCGTAACCCAGTCCTTCATCGCGTTCGAGGACGTCCATTTGGCGGGCCAGCTTTTCTTCGTGCCACAAGTCGTCATCGTCCAAAAAAGCGAAGAAGCAACCACGTCCCTCGGTGATCGCCGCGTTGCGGCCCACCTCCGCCTTGCCGGTATGCGTCAACTTTACATAGCGCACCCTATCGCCAAAGGCAGCCACCCGTTCTGCCGTGTCATCTGTGGAGCCGTCGTCGGCGACGATCAATTCGAAATCGCGATACGATTGAGCCAGCACGCTCTCGATGGCTTCCTGCAGGAGAGACGCCCGGTTATAGGTCGTAATGATTACGCTGACTCGGGGTGTGGTTGGCATAGATGAAGACATTGATAGCAAGATGATGAGATTATGCGTGCATCAAGCATGGACATCAAACCAGCTCGTGAGGTCTCGTTCGATAAGGCCCTGCAGCCGCCGTATGCCGGGCGTGTATTCGCGAGTAAGCTGGCTGCCCAGGGCCGGATCAAGGGCAAGGCGCTCTTCGTTCAGGCGACTGAGGAGTACACGGAGCCAAATTCTGGGGCGATCGGGGATCACGCGTTTGATGGTGGTCTTGAGTGGATTGGATTGGGTCATCAGCCGGTGCAGGAATCGGGCGCGCGGGCGGCTGCCCACGTTGTGCCGTACAGAGGTATCGGGCACGAACTGGCTATCCACGCCGATAAAGGCGTATATCCTCTGTAACATTGCCACCGCATCGTCGCGCAGTTCATCGTAGAGACAGACCATGATCTGTTCTCTGTCGAAGAGGGCGTAGTAGCGTTGCAACTGTTCGGCGTAATTTCCGACGGCGCGGTATGACCAGAAAGGCCAGGGACCCCAGCGCTGCGCCCGGCGCGCCTCCTCCGCCGCGAGCGCCTGCTCGAAGCGTAGAATGGGCTCGATGCCGGCGATGCGGTATTGCCGAAAGTTGGCATGGGCGCGTGCCGTGGGCTGGCGCAGCAAGGCGATCAGCCTGACGTGAGGGACGTAGTGATAGATGCGTTCTGCCGCGTGAGTGCTGTAGAGGTAGAGTGGCGACGACTCGCCGAGGCGTTGATCTGGGCGGGCGTTCGCAAACAGCGCTTCATACGCGGCGCGATCCCGCACGCAATGGCGTTCCATGGTGGCGTGGTCTCCCGGTCCTTTAAAATGATTGTCCACGTCGAAGCCGTCGAGAGCAAA
>JAICPS010000551.1 GCA_025929715.1 Anaerolineae bacterium
CGATCAGATGGGCATCCCCGCGCTGGGAACGGCCACTGTCTTCAATCTCTACCGCACGCTACAGTCGCAGGGCCTGGGCGAAGAGGGCAACCACGCCCTTGTCAAGGCGCTGGAAAACCTCGCCGGGCTGAAAATAGGAGAGGTACCAAGCACTTCCAAAGTGCCTGGCACCTGAAGGAGGAAATCCGTGAGTCAGAACGAAATCTTACTGAACTACGTCAACAACCGCTGGCAGCGATCGCAGGCCGCCGAACAATTGCCCGTCAATAACCCGGCGACGGCCGAAATCATGGCCCGCGTGCCGCTGTCGCCTGCTGAAGAAGTGGACGAGGCCGTGCGCGTTGCTTCCAACGCGCTCGAAGAATGGCGCCGCACGCCGGTGACAGATCGCATCCAGTATCTCTTTAAGCTAAAAGAGCTGCTCGAAGAAAACCTTGACGACATCGCGCGCACGATCACCGTCGAATGCGGCAAGACCTACGCCGAATCGGCCGGCGAGATGCGCCGCGCCATCGAGAACGTGGAGGTAGCTTGTGGCGCGCCCTTAATGATGCAGGGCGGCTTTTCCGAGGACATCGCTCGCGGCATAGACGAATTCATGATCCGCCAGCCGGTGGGTGTCTGCGCCATCATTTCACCCTTCAACTTTCCGGGCATGATCCCCTTCTGGTTCATGCCCTACGCGCTGGCCTGCGGCAACACGGTCGTCGTCAAACCGTCCGAGCGTGTGCCGCTGACGATGCAACAAGTGTTCCGCCTGTTGGAAACCATCGACCTTCCGCCCGGCGTCGTCAACCTGGTGAACGGCGCGCGAGAGGCTGCCAATGCGCTCCTGGATCATCCACAGGTGCAGGCCATCAGCTTTGTCGGCTCCACAAAAGTTGCGCGCCACGTCTATGCCCGTGCCGCCCAGAGTGGCAAGCGCGTGCAGGCCCAGGGTGGCGCCAAGAATCCCATCGTCGTGCTGCCGGACGCCGACATGGAAATGACGGCGCGCATTTCGGCCGATTCCGCCTTCGGCTGCGCCGGCCAGCGCTGCCTGGCGGCTTCGCTGGCGATTACCGTGGGTGATGCCCGGCACAGCTTCGCCGGCTCTATCGCCGACGCCGCGGCTTCGCGCATCGTAGGATTTGGCCTGGACGAAGGCGTCCAGATGGGCCCGCTTATTTCCCCCCAGAGCCGCGAGTTTGTGGAGAGCATGATCGACAAAGGCGCACAGGAAGGCGCCACGGTGCTGGTCGACGGGCGAAGACCGTCCATAAGCGGTTACGAGCAGGGCAATTTTGTGCGACCCACTATCCTGCAAGATGTCGATCCGCATAGCGAACTGGCAAAAACAGAGATCTTCGGCCCGGTACTGAGCCTGATCCACGTAGATACCGTCGAGGAGGCCATCGACCTCATCAACAGCGGCGCCTACGGCAACATGGCCTGCCTTTTCACCAGCAGCGGCGCGGCGGCGCGCAAATTCCGCTATGAAGTGCAGGCCGGCAACATCGGCGTCAACATCGGCGTGGCCGCGCCTATGGCCTTTTTCCCCTTCAGCGGCTGGAAAGACAGCTTCTTCGGCACACTACACGGGCAGAGTATGCACGCCATAGAGTTCTTCACTCAGACCAAGGTGGTTGTGGAGCGCTGGCCCCAGCAGTGGTCGCGTCAGTTTTGAGTTTTCAACTCAATCGACCGCACCATAAAACTCAGCATGCGCCGATCGTCACTCATCTCATAATCGACCGGCCGGAAGTTTCCTGCTTCCAGCGAAAGCGTCAGCGTGTGCACCCCGGCCGGCAGCTCCAGCGGAATCACGGCGGTACTGTCCCTGATAATCTGTACCGTATCGATCAATTCGCCGTTTAGCTGCAGGCGCAGGCGCCCACTTGCGCCTACAATCTGGTCCAACTCAGGTTCAGGATCGAATATCAGCCCCGGCGTTAGCTCCAACCTGACGGTCTGTGCGTGCGGCACAGATAGCAACAGCGTCGCCGGCGATCTCGCCCACCGATGTGGGCTGCCTTCCTCCTCACGTCGATACCAGTTATCCGTTAGCCCGATTGTTGGTGAAAGTCCGCGGGCCGCCTCCGTAGCAGAGGGCACAGCGTACACCGACACAAGCGCGTCGTCCACCAGCGGTTCTTGTTCGCCAAAGGTGTTTTCGAGGATGTATTGGGCCTGCACCCTGCCCCACAGGCTGGGCGCAGCAAGACCGCGCAGGTTTGTTTTGTGGTAGACGACGTAGCGGTAATTGTTAAAAGCCAGGTCGTAGAGGAAATTCGCGGCGCAGTCCGCCGGTTCGCCGTCGACCATCACGTCGTCCTGCGGCAGCTTCACTTCGGGGATAACGCAGGGAAACAGCGGATGGATCGGGTAAGTGCGTGCCAGGTAGCCGGAGGCGATACCCTTGCCATGCGCCATCTGGTAACGCTGGTAATACGACGCATATCCGGCGAACCACACTTCTCTGGTGGGCTTGATGGGCAGGTCGAAAACGCCATACATCTCTTCCTCGGCGGCGATCTGTTGGTAGAACTCGGGAACGGGATGCAGGTTCTCCTGCGGCCACGGCCGCGGCCAGACCTCGACCAGCACGAGCGCCATCACTGCCAGCGTAATCAGTGTGGCGCGGTGTGGATAACGGTTTACCAGCCACGCCAGGCCAAAAGACGCGCCCACGGCAAAGGCAACAGAGCCGATCATCATGAAGCGGCCCGGCGCGCGCATGAAGTCGAACCCTGGCAGCTCTGTTAACAGGGCGTAGGGCATCAATACGGTCAGGTCGTATTCTGTGAAGGTGCGTTCGCCCAACCACTTCAGTGAGGGTCCCAGGGCCAACATGACGCACAGCGCGGCGAACAGCAGCCAGGGCAGAGCGCGTTGCGCACCTCTGGCAAGAGCCACCATAGCGAGAAACAACCCGGTCCAGGACAGGAAAACGTTCGTCTCGATGTTTGATCCAGTCTCGTATTCGGCCAAAAATTCACGCGTCTGGCGGCCCCATAGAACACTGAACCCGGGCGGCAGGAACAACTCGACCAGATCCGGATGGTTATTCAATGATTCGAGATTGGCGTCCACAGTGACCCGAGGATCTTGTTCAGCCTGAGAAACAGAAGCGTGAATGGCCCCACCAGCGCCAGAACCACAGTGGCGGCGAGCGCACCTCGCCTCAGGACGGCGCGGCAGCCACGC
>JAICPS010000400.1 GCA_025929715.1 Anaerolineae bacterium
AGACAAAGGCACCGCCGGGCCGCAAAACGCGGGCGATTTCCGCGAGGTCGTCCTGCGGGCGGGCGAGGTGTTCGAGCAGCCAACTGGCGAAGATCAGGTCGAAAGTTTGCGCGGCAAAGGGGAGGTGGAAGCTGATGGCCTGGGCACGAGGAAGCTCTAGCCTGTGCTCGCATAGTGAAAGAAGGTCTGGATCTACACCTATGACGAGCGCCAGCGGGTGCTCAAGCTGCTCCACGAGCCCACCGCGCCCGCAGCCGAGGTCGAGGACGCGGCTGTCGAATTGCAGATTGTCGCGTACCAAGCCGGCGAAAACCTCTGTCGCCGGCTGCCAGCGAGGATGGCTGTGGCGATACTGCTCGCGCAATTGGTTCTGGCGGTCTAAGGAGATCATGGCTAAGTTAGCACGGGTAGCGGTTCACAAGAGCGTGATTCCAACATATAATTCGCCGCGAGGCCAGACTATAGCCTGTAAAACAATGATGAAGCAAGGGATGACATTGGGTGTGGCGATGCTGCTGGTAGCGGTGGCAGCAGTGGCGACGCTAACTTGGAAAAGAGAGATGGAGGGTGAGCAGGGGCGGCAGTTGCAGCAGATCGTGGCACAGCACGCCTTGCAGCCGCTGGAACGCCCACCTCGGCAGGACCCGGCGCTGGTGGCGCTGGGCAAGACGCTGTTTTCTGAGCCCGAGCTGAGCGGCAATCGGGACGTCTCTTGCGCGACGTGCCACGATCCGGCGTTGGGCACCACAGATGGCCTGCCGCTGTCGATTGGGACAGGAGGGAGCGGGCTGGGACCGTCAAGGCAGCCGGATCCGGAGCGCCGACTTGTGGCGCGCAACGCGATTGCCCTGTTTAACAGCGGGTTACCCGGCTGGAACAGCCTGTTTTGGGACGGCCGCGTGGAACGGCTGCCTTCCGGGGGTTACGTCACGCCCGCAGGAAGATATCTGCCACCGGGGTTGAGCAACGTACTGGCGGCGCAAGGCATGTTTCCTGTTATCTTGCGCGACGAGATGCGCGGAGGGTGGTACGACGTGGCGGGTTACGCGATCCAACCGGGCACGCCCGCCGACGGCGCCGTCAACGACGCTGCCCCGGGCGGCTGGCATGACGTCGATATTAATGGCGAGCCTAACGAGCTGGCGGCGATTGCCAACGGCGAACAGCACATGCCGCAGATCTGGTCCGGCCTGATGGCTCGCCTGCTGGCGATGCCAGAATATCGCCGCTTATTTGCGGCCGCTTATCCCGGCGTGTCGGCCGGCGAGCTCGGGTTTAAGCACGCGGCGAACGCGCTGGCGGCGTTTCAGACGGAAGCGTTCACCGTTCTCGATTCGCCCTGGGACCGCTATCTGGCGGGCGAGGCTGACGCCCTTGCAGCGGAGGCCGTTGCCGGTGCGCTGCTGTTTTATGGCGAGGCCGGATGCGCCGCCTGCCACAGCGGTACGTTGTTCAGCGACCAGGCGTTTCACAATATCGGTGCACCGCAGTTTGGGCCGGGACGCGATGAGGACGCGCCGCTTGATTATGGGCGCTGGCACGTGACAGGCGACGAGCAGGATCGCTTCGCATTCCGCACGCCGCCGTTGCGCAACGTGACGCGGACCGGCCCCTGGTTGCACAACGGCGCCTATGATTCGCTAGAGGATGTTGTGCGCCATCACCTGGACCCAGAGGCGATGTTACGCGCCTATGACGGTTCACACCTCCCGCTGGGTCTGGGCACAACATTGCAGAACGAGCCCGTGACGATGGACGCGATTTTGCGGACGTTGGATCCGTTGCTGCAAAACGAGGGGCGGTTGAGTGGAGAGGAGATTGGACAGATTGTGGCGTTTTTGGAGGCGTTGGAGGGAGGGGAGATTGGGGATTAGAGATTGGGTGACTGGAGAACTGGAGACTGGGGCCGGCTCACCGACTTGCCATTTTTGTTGTCACCTCGCTATATAGTTTCCCTATGTCCCTGACATGCTCTTCCATCAGCCGCGTTGGTTGGATGTTGGTGCGCAACGAATGTAGGAGTTGGGGCTCATTCAGTAGGTGGGTGAGCATGTCGCGTAGAGCGGCCGGGTCGCCGGGGGGGAAGAGGAGGCCGTCGACGCCGTGGCGGATTTTTTCGGGGAGGGCGCCGATGCGCGAGGCGACGATGGGGACGCACGCGGCGAACATTTCCTGAATGGTGAGTGGGGAGGCTTCGTACCAGAGGGTGGGCAGTACGGCGACGTCGGCATCTTCAAGGAGCAGGCGCCAAAAATCCTCCCGCCCGATGCGCCCTCCGAAGTGAATGCCCGGATGTGTTGCCATTGTCTGGAGCTGCGCAACGTAGTCCGGGAATTTGTCTAGGTCACCGTAAATTGAGAGGCGCACGGCGCCGTGCGGAAGCCGGTTGACGGCTTCGACGAGCACGTGCACGCCTTTTTGCCAGGCAAGGCTGCCGACGTAAACGATGTGCAGTGGCTGACCCTCGAGCCGTGAAGCGGGCGGTTGCCTGCTGGAGGCCAGCGGTCCGACGTGAGGCGGAACCTGGATGCCGTGGGGCACGACGACCATGCGGTCGGCGGGCATGCCCAGTCTCACGTACATGTCGCGCACGAAGTTGGTGGGCGCGATCACGCACTCGGCTCGCGCGAGCACGCGCTGCAGCAGGCGCGAACGGTAGGCCAGCAGAGGCGCGAGAGTCGCGCCCAGAATAGCATGGTCGCCCAGACCGGCGCGGGCGACGGCGCAGCGGCCGCAGTTTATCCAGTAGTATGGGCCCTGGCAGACAGTGTTGTCATAGTTGGTGAGCAGTTGGCCGTTGGCGCAGGGAAACCAGTAGTCGTGCAGGGTGATTACGAAGGGCGTGCGCCTATCGTGCAGAAGGTCGCCAACGCTTGCGGGCAGGCCCATGAGGTGCTGGATGTGTACAATATCGGGCCTAAATTCATTAAGAACGGCTTCCAGCGCCTGGACGAGTTCGGGCCGGTGCAAGGTGTCCACAAAGACCCGTCCGCGGCTTCGTGAACCCAGGTGCGCGGCGTATACGCGGACGCCGCGTTCATCTTCGCAGATGGAAAGGCGCTCCGGGGCCGGCGCATCAGGCGAGGGGTAGTAGACGGCGACGCTATGGCCCGATTCTCGCGCCTGATAGTGGGCGAGGGTCTGTGTGTACAGCTCTGTGCCGCCTACGTGGTGAGGCGGGTATTGGTGAACAATGTGCAGAATACGCAGTTGATGGATCCTTGACTCAAGTGACCGGCTCTTCCAAAGTGCCGGTCACTTCTGTATAGACGGAAAGTACACGGGCGGCGACCCGGTCCCAGGTGTACTCGTGGCCAACCTTTTCCTGGCCGCGCCGGCCCATTATCTGGCTCGCAGCCTCGTCGGTCAACAGTCGCTGCATGGCTGAGGTGAGTGCAGGCACGTCGGCGAAGGGAACGATCAGCCCGTTCTCGCCGTCGTCTACGACGGCGGGAATGCCGCCGGCTCGGGCGCCAATGACCGGGGTGCCGTGCTGCCAGGCTTCTAATAGGACGATGCCAAACGAATCGACCTGCGAGGGAAGCAGCAGCATAGACGCCTGTTGCAGGAGGGCATGCTTGGCGACCTCGTCCACGGTACCCAGCGGGCGCACGATGGCCTGCTGGGCGGGAGTCAGACGGCGGCGAAAGCGCCGGAAATCTTCGCCGACATGGCCCGCCAGGGCGAGCGTCAGGGTGGAACCGTTCTCCGCCAGGCGCAACGTAGCCTGGGCGGCATGGATGGCTCCCTTATCAAGGTTTGCGCGGCCTACGAAGAGGGCAAAGGGGGGCTTTAACTGGAAGCGGGCGCCGATGGCGGCCGGATCTTTAAGAGGGGGCGGAGGATCGACGCCGCCTCCGACCACGACCACGCGTCGCGGATGAATGTCCCACTGTGAGAACTCTTCTTGCTCAACTGAAGTTAACGCCAGCACAGCATCGGCCTGGTTAAGTAGCCGCCGCTGGTGATCCATCGTCGCGTTGCGCGCCACGCGCGTGCTCCCGCGGCCGCCAAGATGTGTAAAGGGCGTCATGACGAAGGGAACGTTTCGCTGGCAGGCGAAGCCCGCGGCGGCGACGAGCGCGTGCTCCCAGGAAAGATTGAATCCGTGCACAAGGGTGAGGGAGTCCGGAAGTTGGGCCAGCGCCTCCTCCAGCCCGAGCATCGGCGGCACGTGGCGGGCCATGGCCATGAGCAACTGCGTCTGGTCACCGGGAAGTAGCGAGAGCATAACCATGGCCTTGCGCCAGACGAGCAGGCCACGCCAACCGCCGGGAAAGGGGCGTAGGGGAACGCGAATGACGGTGAGCGGACCGTCGCGTTCGCGCGAGACGGCGGCGCCAGCTGTGCCCTGCCAGAATTGCTGCTCTCGCTGTGCCTGGCTGGTGACGACGGTAAGCTGCTGCTCTCGCGCTGCGAGGGCCAGCGCGAGCGAGCGGGCATATCGCTCGCCACCGCCGTCGAAGGGTGGAAAGCCGGGCGTCAGGAAGAGGGCGTGCATGACGCCGATTATAGCAGGTGCAATTTTAAAACGAATTTGTAATTCGTTGCCGTGCGCCTGGCCGGTGTATCGTCAACGATTTACAAAGTCCTTTTACGAGGCGTCCTCAGCGCGTAAAGGCCGGCAAGTAAGTCTGCTCT
>JAICPS010000354.1 GCA_025929715.1 Anaerolineae bacterium
CGGGCTGCAGGCGCCTAATCCGAGCAAAAGCACGACAAGGAGAAATAAGGCAATCGACGTTCGCATGGCGCAATCTCCAAAATGGCACGGATATCAACGCCAATATTCTAACAAATTTATCTACACATCGATGTCGTACTCTGGTCACGTATGCGCACGCTAGGCTCGTGGAGCTGGTGTACGCGACTTGCTCCCTAATCTCGTAGTAGCTGCGGCAAGCCCTAGTATAAACCAGAAGATCGTCACCGCATGGTGGAACTCTATATTGAACAAGTAATGATCGAAGATGCCTGCCACAAGCCCTCCGGCCAGCGCGGCGTGGAGTCCCAACCACAACGCATCGTGATCCGGATTCGATCGGAAGTAGTCGCGATGTGCTGTGGCGTAGGCGAACAACGTTCCAATCAGCACCAGAAACGCCAGCAGTCCCAGGAAGCCCATCTGCGTGCCGATGGTAAGGTAGACGTTTGCTACGCCAAGATAGAGGTCGATGTCTGGCGCGCCGGCAAACCCCACGCCAAACAACGGATAACGCCCAATCAGTGTTAGCGCATCGGTGTACTCGCCGAAGCGCATTTGCGTGGCAAGATCTTGCCCCTGCACACCGGCAATGAAACGTTCGACGTAGCCCCGAGTGACCGGCAGCAACAAAAACAGGAGGCCGGCTACCGCCATGTAGGGGATAAGACGCCGATAACGAACCAGGGCTACCAAGCCAAGAGCTACAACCAACCCGACCATCGCGCCGCGAGAGAACGTCAGCACCAACGCTCCCACTACCAGCGCCAGGGCGCCAATAATCGCCCAGCGTGGAAGCAGTGGCCTGCGGCTCACGAGCTGCGGCGCGATCAAAGCACCGATCAACAGCAAGAGCCCACCGAACGAATTTGGATCTACCGACGTGCCAATTGCTCGTTCAGGGAGCGCCGGATTCTCTTCGATGTAACGGATTACCCAACCGCCCGGATAGCCCAGCCGTTGTAATGCATTCAACAACGTGTTTGCCGTGTCGTCTGGAATCAGCCATAGCACGATGCCGATCAAAGCCGCCGCCGCGCCCATCAACATCAGTACCTGGATCAGCCGTTCCAATCGTTCCCAGGTTCGACAGTAGTCGACGACCACCAGCACGAAACCAAGACTGAGTAGCAACTCGGCGAAACGTCGCAGCAATGTGGGGGTCAGCGGCCCGTTACTCAAGCCAAAGATGAACGCAAATACCGCGACAATAATGAAAACGACAAGCGGGACGGTGATAGGCGTCGTTACGATCGTACGTTGGCGACCGGTAACGAAACCGAGTAGCCAAATGCCGACAACCGCTCCCAGGGCAACGTCAAGAAAAGTCGGGGTGAGGCCAATATCAACCGGAAGGGTCGCAAACGGCAGCAGGCAGATAATACCGATGATGCCCCAGAACCCGACCTCTATTCTGCGCAGCACGACGAATGCCGCCACACCCATGAACACCACAGCCAGCCCAGCCAAAGGTCCGCCGAATGCTAGAACAAGGCCGCCAAACGTTGCGAATAGGCCTGCCACTAGACCAATGAGCGCCGGAGACGCATTTACTGAGGTGCCCGGAGTGCCGGGCACCTGATCGCCGGTTACCTGAGGCATGCGCCCAACCCTCACTTCACACGCACCCTTACTAAGGCCAGAACGTCGTCCATCGTAATACGGCCCTCTCGCACAATTTGCAGTCTATTGAATCCGCCATCTTCCTGTCGCGTGTAGGCGCCCACGATTATCGTGTACACGCCGTCCGGTGTCGTGTCATCTACTGTCATTGGCACGGCGACTACCTGTAAGTCGCCAGGCGACCAGCCAGACGTCTCCACGGGGATGTCGTTCGCCGCCCAGCGTGTCGTGTCGCTGTCGTTCAATAGCTGGGCGAAGATCGTATAGTCTGTATTCAATGGTCGTAGCGCCTTAAAGTATAATGTTAGTTCCAGGCCGCCGCCTGGCTCAACCAGCCGCGACTCCAGTTCGTGCCCCGCTAATTCTAATGCATCGCCAAAATTAACACTTGTCGCGTTCGGAGCTTCACCAGGGAGAGGTTCCAATTTCACTGTTGTAAGTGTAGCCGCATCGTCCTCTGCGCTTTCCAGTCGCTCATTTGTCTGGAAATCATATAGTCCAACGACAAGTTCCAGCGTCGATGGCGCTACTGCCGTCGGTGGAATCTGCAAACGGTAATGCTCGAAAAGAGAATCTCCTCGTTCAAGGAAGCTCGTCGCAAGCAGCCCGCCGCCGGGATACATGTCGCGCTGCGCCAACGGCGTCTGCAGAATGGGATCGTTTAGATGAACGAACACACTCCAATCCCGCGTCATGTCTTGTAGTACCTGCCATTGCAGGTAAACGTCTACTGTATCACCCGGTTGAAAAGCGTCAGGGCCAGTTGCCGGAGCGATTGCATATCCTTCCAGCGCCATCCGCTCTCCGAAAGTAACGTCCTCCTCCTTTAGTTGCACTGCGGGCGTCGCCTGTCTGGGCTGGTAAGCAGGGGCTATCCACAGAAACGGCGCTGCCGCCGCCACGGCAAACATGAAGATCCCGACCGCGCCTGCCGCCAGTCGTGCTGGCATACGTGGTAACCAGCCAAAAAGCCCCAGGGCCAGCAAGGTGCTGAGCGTTGAAATCGCCGTGAACGCCAACCTGCCCTGGCTTGACCACGTCGTCGTGGCCCAGTTGACCAACCCGTAGACTACAGCCAGCGTGAAAAGCAGGCAGACGATTAATGCGAAGTTTGCAGCCACAAATTCGAATAGACTGTCCACGATCTCGCCTGGCCTTGCCTCGCGTTTCGATCGCGTCTGCCACCAGTAACTAATTCTGCGCCACATGTAGACCAGAAATCCAGGTACAGAGAGCAGCAGGAGCATGTTCAGGATCGCGTAGATCCAACCGGGCATAGGCACATTTACGCCGCCGAAAAGCCCCCAGTACGAAGCCAGAAATCCCCAGCGCTCGTCCCATAGCTGGGCAAGCGTTGCCGGCTGAGGACGCTGGCCCAGAACCGCAATAAACGCATTCCATCCCAGCCAATCGCCATACAGCACGTAATTCCGATAATACCACCAACCCGCGATCAAAACTGCCGGTAGAAGCGCGAGTAGAAAGTATCCTAGACCGTGGAAAATAACGGTCCCTAGCTGGCTTGGTGTGGTCGCTCCCTCTCGCCCTCCGGGGGAGTTTTTCGCCGATGCTCGTCTCTGCCAGGTGTGGATCATCGCCGTTCCGAACGCCATCGGTATCAGGCCAAGTGTTCCCTCTTTCGTCAGCGTCGCGAGGCCAATAACAACGCCGAGCCAGAGCCACTGTACCGGCCACGCTTTGTCAGTCCCCATCTGGTGACTCATTCGTACGAAACGCAGCATCATGAATAGGGCCAACGATGCCAACATGATCGCCAGATTGTCATTATTCACCGCACCGCTGATGAACAAGAACATCGGGGTAAACGCATTGATTGCGGCTGCCCCAAGCGCAACTTCTGGACGTTGCGGAGCAACCAGACGCGCAATGTGATAGGTAAGATAAACCGTTACCATACCCATTAAGACCGATGCCACGCGCACAATACGCACTGCGAGCAACGTGCCCTGCCACGGCGACAGGGCAGGGTCATGCACTACCAGATTTATATTGCCGTCCGCCGTAATGACTCCATTATCGACGTGCGGATTGAGCCGCCTCACTTGCTGGATATCGTCTGTGTCAATCCAGAAGGTTAGCCCCGCGCCCAAATAGTAATAAAGCGGCGGCTGGCTTGCCTCCTGCTTCCACGGTCCCGCTTGCGCGGGATCAAAGACTTGCACGGGCAAGCTGTTGCCGTCCGCCAGATGGCGAACCATCGGATAGTGCCATAGCTCGTCTGAAGCCTCAAATACCGGCGTCACGAGCGCGTAAGTGATCCCTAACGCCACAAATGCGATCAGAATCACTGCAAGGACCCGTCGTTCAGCCATGAGCGACTAGTGCCTCGAAAAAGGCTGCCGTCCTAGCCGCAATCTTCTCCCAGGTAAATCCGGCCGCAAGTCGTCTGGCGCCCGCCGAAAGCTGTCGCCGCAGCGCCTCGTGCTTGTGCAGATCTTCAATTGCAGTCGCCAAGGTCAGGGGATCCTCGCGTGCAACAAGCCACATGTTTTTGCCGTGTACGAATTCGGGAACATGGCAGTTTGGTTCAGTCGTCAACACCGGGCGGCCGTGGGCCAACGCTGCCATCAACGTTCCTCGCCGCATCGACGCGCCGTCACGATAAGGCAGGGCGATGAGGTCGGCAGCCTGCAGATAGGTAGAGATATCGCGACCGGGTAGAAAGCCCGTCCAGAGCACGCGATCCTCAAGGCCGCTCATACGCACTATTTTGGCCACCTGTTGCACCAGCCGTTGGTTATTTGCGTGGTCGCTGCTCCCCGTGCGACCGCCTATCAATGCCAGATGTACGTCAGAGTCGAGATGTGACAGAGCCTCGATAAGTAAGTCGGCCCCTTTGCTGGCGTTTAGAAAGCCGAAATATCCCAGAAGAAAGTCGTCATCTTCCACGCCCAGCTTCTGGCGCGCCATAGCGATTTCCTGTGGTCCAATCTCGTGGGGTATGATGTTGCTGCCGATCGGGATTTGCCGCACCTGCGTGTTGCCCAGAGGCCATTGCTGCAGCTTGGCGTAATCCTCGGCGTTGGTCGCAATCACGCCATGAGCCTTCTGCGCCGCCAGGCGCACAGCGTAGCGGCGTAGGCGACCGGCTTTAGGAAATAAAAACGGCGTCCGAAGATCATGAAAAGTCACGACAGTCGGCGCCAGTCCGCTCAAGCGCCAGGGAGCCAGATTTATTGCCGGGTTGCGCATGTTGTACGCTGCCGCCTGATACTGGATGTTGATCACGTCCAGCTCATAGCGCAAGGCGACCTCCGCCACTTTGCCTACGTCGCCCCATCCCCAGTGCCTGGCGATCGGATGCAGCAGCCCCCAACCCATTTCAACCGGCTCTCTGAGCTGCGCCAGAGGCAAGCGCCGGCCGGGCGCGGTTTCTGGGCGCGACTGGCGGTGGCTGAACACGTGCACCTCGTGGCCGCGGCCGGCAAGCGCGAGCGCCAATCGCTCGCTAAAGGCCCCAACGCCTCCCACCATGGGAGGAAATTCGCCGGTGACGAGCCCGATCCTCATTGGC
>JAICPS010000235.1 GCA_025929715.1 Anaerolineae bacterium
ACGTCGTCGAGCGTATGGAACCACGTTCCAAGTTATCTAAGCGCCTGGGACCTGTTGGCTACGTCGCGGAAGCGCTTTCAATCGCACCGCGCTTCCCCCCGATGGAGGCAGTTGTGCGGGTCGACGACCAGCTTTACGAGGGCACCTTTTTGCTCGTCCTGGTGGCCAATTGTCGCCGTTTTGCAGGTGGCGAAGTGTTGCTTAATCCACGTGCGCGCCTGGACGACGGCGTCCTCGAGGTTTATCTATTCCGCGGCCATGGGGCTGTGCAGATTGTCAGCTATCTTTGGCAGCTTTGGCGCGGGCACCATGAGGAAAACCCCGGTATAACTGTCGTTTCCGGGCGCAGCGTGCAGGTACACACCGGCCTCACAATGCCTGTGCATACAGACGGTGACCCGGCCGGACAAACGCCTTTTTCCTGCCATGTGGAGCCTGCCGCATTGCGCCTCCTCGTCCCCCGTACGGCGCCATCAGCACTATTCACCGGGCCCGGACTTTCTATTTTCCCTTGAACAGATAAAAGAAAAAGCCCCCGGCGTTGTGTTGAGCCGGGGGCAAAGCAAGTCTGCTATCATAAGTCGGCTGCTATTTGCCTGTATGTCGGCTCAATCGTTGATCCGCGTAACCTCAATACCGGGTCGGTTGACCGTCGTCACGTTTTCGGGTGTGACCACTGTGGCGGGCAGCGTCGGCTGGGATGAATTGGTCCAGCTGGCGTCCCAGCCCCATGGACCGCCGTTGACTGTGCCACAACCACCTATGTTTAAGCCCGAAAGGCCCGTCGTTCCGCTGGCCTGGGTGATGCTGTCAAAGGAGCCTGAACCATAGAAACTACCGGAGAATGAAAACGCATCACCGCTAATTGCAGAAGGGACGGTTCGCCAAATACGATAATTGCCGCAACCATCGACGCTGATGTAAATAGCGAACTCCTCGACGGAGGTTCGATCGGGCGACACGTAGAATTCCATAAAATCGGGGAACTGGGCGTCGCCTCCAACCCAGTAGCCGGGATCGGGCCCGGTTACTGGCGGCGGCGCAGGATTCATGATAACCGGTAGGTAGTTGTAGTAATCCAGCGGTGGCGGCGGGGAGCCGCAATCGGGAAAACTAAAAGAACCAACATACGTGCCCCAGCGGCCGTTTGTCGTGCCTGTATCCTTGCTGTACTCGCCAAGATACCAGAACGTCTCGCCATCGGGATCAATGGTCATACCCGTGTAATCTCCCCAACGCCGTGGAGATGGATCAAACGCGGTATAAGCGATTTCTCCGGCCTTTAGCTGTGCTTCGGGCTGCAAGACACCGTTTGGGTCGGTCACCTGGCGGCCGGTGACCCAGATTGATGGGAAAGTGCTGCTGCTAGACCTGGTATATCCGACCACCATGTCGTCACAGTCGTTGACGGCGAGATCGGGGAAGAAGCGGTAGACCCCGTTTGAGCCAAAGGTCCCTGTGCCCGCCGGCCCTAGCGTGGCGGTAGTCAGGTTAATCTGCGCCCAGCGGATACAGTTCACCACGCCACCGCCAGGATTGCAGGAGACCGTCATCGTCGTCCAGCCGAAACCGTTGCGGAATTCAAAGTCCAACGGCCGCCAGTCGTTGGCCTGCATCGTCCCCGCGCCGTTCTGGGGGACGTCGATCGGCTGATTGGCCCCGCCAAGATTGGGGTAGCCGACCAGCGACAGGTTGCCGGTGACGGGATTCCACTGCCGCAAGGCAAAAGTCGCGCCATCATAGGGATCGGTCAGGAAATAGTGCGTATTGCCGTGGTTTGGCCAGGTACCTGTGCTCTCGCCGTGCAACCTCAGCGGCTGCGGTGTGCTGCCGGCTGCTCCCAGTCCGCGTTCGAAGGCGCTAACGGCGGCTCCCGCGTAAAGGTCAGACTTGTCGAAGGCAAAGATGCGTCCTTCAGAGAAAGCCCCTCCATAGGTAAACATGTTGCCGCCCATGTAGATATGGTTGTCGCCCACACCAGCATGGGGGAAATCGAGCCACACCGAGCCGTCATTAAAGTTGAAGAAATATTCGGAGTAGGCGCCCAGTGGATTACCCGTCTGGGAGGCTAGAAGACAATAGCCTCCGTCAGTCTCAAAGGCGCCTTTGTCGTAGGCAATGATCCAGCGGTCCGCCTCTTCGTCATATAGCACGTTAGGATCGTAAAGCCCCTCCTGGCAGCTAACCTGGCTGAATAGATTTTCAGCCGCCGTGGGACCAAAAAGGACTGTGCCGGTCTTGCTATAAATGGCGACCGATACGTTGACCACGGCAATCATGTGGTTTGGCCCAACGGCCAGCTCAGGATCAGGCGGAACCGACCCGCCGCTTTGCGTGTAGTCGATAGCGTCAAACGATACTCCGGGATTAGGCGCGGCGATGTCCGGTCTGGCGCCCTCCACATCTAAGCTTTCCGCAATTTGCACGCCATCATCGGGTGGCTGCGCCAGCGCCTCGTCGAGCAGTCTCGCCATCTCTGCTTCGCTCACGATCGAATCGTTCTCGTCTAGGTCCAGCTCTCCTCGTTGCCAGCGCGCATACATGCCGTCGGCGTTGTCTGTATCGATGACCACGTCCGAGAAGTCTACGACCACCGGCGAGACCGGATCGTGAACGACGCTTCTCCCAACCTGCACGTCGCCCTGGACACCCACGCCGGAGCCGCCCGACGACAAATTACTAAGCGCCTGCAATCGCGTCAGCCCTTCTGGCTGCAGCCCACCAGGCCGGCCCAGAAGCCACACGCCAAACGTCAGCAAAGCAAAAGGCAATAAAACGCGAAAGATCTGATTTGGCTTCATTCCTGTTTTCCCCTTTACCGATATGACGAGAGAATTACAGACTTTCCGTGAGCTGGACGCAGAGCGCATCCCTGCTTCGCTCTCGCACGATAAGTTGAGATTATATCGACATAGCTGTAAAAAAGTAGTGATCCTTGTCAATTTTCCATAAGTGTGAACAATACGTGAAGCTTCTGCGCAGCGCCGCGTCACTAGATTCATTTCGTTCAGCACAGGCCTGAGCGGAGTCTGCGTAGCGAAGCATCTCGCGTAAAAGGTAGGCAACACGAGTCATGGATAGAGTGGACTTCCGTTCCGACACGGTCACCTGGCCAACCGAAGCAATGCGCCAGGCGATGGCGTCGGCTAAGGTCGGCGATGATGTTTACGGCGAAGACCCAACCGTCAATGCGCTTGAGGAGCGGGCGGCCGCTATGCTAGGTATGGAAGCCGGGCTCTTTGTAGCCAGTGGCAGCATGGGCAACCTCGCCGCAATTCTGGCGCACGCGGGACGAGGTGAAGAGGCGATTGCAGGCTACCGATCGCACGCGGTAACCAATGAAGCGGGCGCGCTAGCGGCGCTCGGCGGGGTGGTGCCACGCCTGGTACCGACCGACGAATTTGGCCGCATGCGCATGGACGACCTCGTCGCTGCTATCAACGACGACGACCCCCATCGGGCCAGAACCCGCTTAATTTTGCTCGAGAACACCTTTGGCGATAGGAACGGTTTTCCCCTTCCTGAATCCTACTTTGCCGGCGTCGCGCAAGTGGCGGGTGAAAACGGACTGGCGGTGCACCTGGACGGTGCGCGCTTTTTTAATGCCACGGTCGCGCTAGATGTTGAGCCCTCAGTTATCGCACAGCACGTCGACTCAGTAAGCTTTTGCCTGAGCAAAGGTCTGTGTGCGCCGGTCGGTTCGGTGCTGTGTGGTTCCCGCGAGTTTATTTACCGCGCGCGGAGGGCAAGGAAAGTTTTGGGCGGCGGCATGCGCCAGGCCGGTATTCTGGCAGCCGCCGGATTGGTGGCACTCGACGAGATGATACCGCGACTTCGCGATGATCACGCTAATGCCCGGCGCCTGGCCGAAGGGCTCTCGCGTCTACCGGGCATTTCTATCGTAGGTCCAGAGGTAAAAACGAACATCGTGTTCTTTCGTCTCAGCGACGACCTGCCATTTACCATGCAATATGTAGCGGGCCGGCTTCGTGAGGAGGCGAACGTGTGGATCGACGCCTATGGTACGAACGAGTTTCGCGCTGTTACGCACTATTGGGTCGGACCGGAGGACGTGGACTTGTTGATTGACGTGCTCCATAGGATTCTAGCAGAAGAAAACGTAGCACTTCGAGCGACGTAGTTGTAGAATGCCTTAGCCGTTCTGACGGCCACTTTCCCGGAAGCCGCCAGTTTTCGGGAAAGGAATTATGAGTGATCTTCCCAAACAAGCAGGGGCAATGCCATGACTGAGCAGATCGGTCGTACTATTGACCATTACCGCCTGGAAGCCATGTTGGGAGACGGCGGTATGGGTACCGTCTACCGGGCGTACGATCTGAACCTGGAACGCCCTGTCGCGCTGAAGATAATGCATCCGCATTATGCTCGGCGCCCGGAGTTCCGCGCTCGTCTGAAGCAAGAAGCCAAGACGCTCGCCTCGCTTGACCACCCCTCCATTGTCCGCGTTCTCGATTATGGCGAAAACCACGAACTGGCTTATATCGCCATGGAATATATCAGCGGCGGCAGCCTGCGCGCGCACCTGCAGCGACTCCAGCAGCGACAGCAATTTTTGCCTCTGGAGCAGTGTCTGCAAATCGGCTTGCAGATTGCAGAGGCCCTCAATTATGCTCACCAGCGAGGACTGATCCATCGCGACGTTAAACCCAGCAATATCATCCTGAAGCGCCTGAACCAGCCGGAAGAGCCAGGTGAGCAGCCCTTCCGCGCTGTGCTCACCGATTTTGGCCTGGTGAAACTGTTACAGGGTGACAGCATTACACAGAGCGGCACGACGTTGGGTACACCTGCCTACATGGCCCCGGAGCAATGCGATGGCCTGGAGCTGGACGGTCGCAGCGATATCTACTCTTTGGGAGTGGTTCTGTATGAGTTATTGACGAACCGGCTCCCATTCCATTTCAATTCTCTGGCCGAAGCTATAGCCACCCACATGCGCGGTGACATGCCCACGGGAATCCGGGAGTGGCGGCCCGATGTCCCGGCGGTTGCGGACGCCATCGTCATGCGCTGTCTGGCCAAACAGCCTGAGGAGCGCTTCCAAACGGCCGAGGCATTGGCGACCGATTTGCGAAGCGCGGTTTATTCGATGTCTGATACTCCCACGCAAGTCCTTGCTGCCGTAGAGGGCGAGTCGACGGGACACGAAGCCGTGCAGTCTATCCCCGAGGGCTACCGGCTGATTATCGAAACGCCTGGTTACGAATCAACCGAGGTTCCGCTTACGCAGCCGCAGATTACGCTTGGCCGGGATTCAGACAACGACATTGTGCTGCCCGCGGAAGGTGTGTCGCGATATCATGCGCGTTTACAGGCCACGGCCGCAGGTTGGTCGATCATCGATTTGGGCGGCGTCAACGGCACGCGAATAAACGGTGAACGGATCCAGGTTGGCAAACCCGTGACATTGTATGCTGAGGACACCATCCAGGTCGGTCCTTACCAACTGACGCTGGTAAGTTCGGCCCAGGCGGAGCAAGCAGCAGTGCTTCCGGTGATGGAGCGGCCGACGCCGCCGCCACAAGTGGGAATGCCGGAAGCGCCACTGGCCCTGTTTCTTGCCCGAGATCGGGTCGCTGTGGGTCCGGGTGAGGAGGCTGAGTTTCATCTAGAAGTTGCTAACCGCGGACCGGTCGATGATCGTGTCACGATTGACGTCGACGGAATTCCAGATGGCTGGGCGCAGGCGCCCATGGAATTCATTCCGGTTCCCGCCGGAGAGACTGTGCCGGTGGCGATCACCCTCAGGCCCCCGCGTCACACACAGACGCCGGCGGGCCGGCAGCGTTTCCGCCTCCGTGTGCGCTCTCAGCAATACCCGGATGCCGAGGCAGCCGTGACGGCGAACCTGATGTTAGGCGCGCTGGAATCTTTCGAAGCCAGTATGACGCCCCAGCGCGTGCGGGTCCCGGGGATTATTGAAGTGTCATTGCGCAACACTGGCAATGCCGCTGCGATCTTCAGTGTCGTCGGACACGACCCGGAGCAAAAGCTTCAGTTTCAAGGCGAGCAGGGCCGCGTGCGCCTTGAGCCACAGCAGCGGGCGACCATTGAGCTGGAGTTGGTAGCGACAGACCAGCGACCATTTTCTTCGGTAGAGGCCTATCCTTTCTCGGTCGAGGTCAGCAGCCGATCAGGCGCGCGGGAACTGCTTTCGGGTGAGGCCGATATCGCTCCGATTTTGCCGACCTGGGTTGGCTATGCTGTGCTGGCTCTGGTGGTCTTCGTATGCGCGTTCTCGTTCCTGTTCCTTGCCTTTGGCGACCGCCTGCGGGGCGCATCGGCGACTAGTGCGGCGATGACGACGACCGCGATTGCCGCAGCTGACCTACAGACAATTGTAGCCGCCACGGCGACCATCGATGCGGCAACGCGGCTGGCGATTACGCCGACAACGACCGCCGATTCGGATAGCGATGGGCTAAGCGACGCCCAGGAACAGGTGCTGGGCACGGCGATTGATAATCCCGACACGGACGCCGATGGACTGCTTGACGGGCCCGAAGCTCTGGAACATGGCTGCGACCCACTCAGGCGTGACACGGACTCAGACTTTTTGAACGACTGGGACGAGGTGAATCTTTACCGCACTGCTTGCAACAACCCGGACACGGACGGGGACGGTATTTCCGATGGACAGGAAGTCACCCTGGGCACAGACCCGCTGGCGCCTGAGGCAGCAACTGCGACCATTACGGCGACGCCTTCGGCTACCACGGCGGTGACGCCTAGTATTACGCCGCCTCCCACAGAAACCCCTCCGGCGACGGCAACAGGCGCGCCTACAGCGACCCCTACCGCAACCGGAACCACGGCGCCGACCAGTACTAGCGCGCCAACCGCGACGCCTACCCTTACACCTACGACGCTGCCAACCGCCACCGGCACCGCCACCGTTTCGCCGACGCCTTTCCCGCAAACAGCTTGCGTTCCGGCGCCGCCTACCATCGACGGCGCGTTGACCGATAGCGCGTGGAGCGTCATCCCACCGCTGACCATCAACGAGTCTGGAAGAACCATGCGCGTCTATCTAACGAAGGATTCCGACAATCTATTTCAGGCCGTTGTGGTCGACGATGCTACACTAAACGAGCAAGACGCTGTGCGCCTGTATTATGACG